>JAIXVK010000539.1 GCA_027483085.1 Comamonadaceae bacterium
CGCAGCCCGATTTGAATGGTTTTTTCAGGTTGGACCAGTCCTTCTTGCAGCGCTTCGTAGGTCCAGGTGCCATGGCCTGAGGGCTCACCGAAATGGTCCTCCCAGGTGTCACAGTGCGCATCAAAATGGATCAGCGCCACCGCACCATGGCGGCGCTTGATCGCGCGCAGCAACGGCAAGGTGACGGAATGGTCGCCCCCGAGAAATACGCAGTGATGCTGGGCCAGCAGAGCGTCTGCTTGCGCTTCAATCGCAGACCGAACATTCACCAAAGGCGATGCATTCGGCAACGCAAACTCGCCCGCGTCACCCAGCACATCGATCGGGGTTACCCCAAAGAACGGATGCAGACCATCACACAACATCAACGAAGCGCGCCGGATCTCCTGGGGGCCGAATCGTGCGCCCGGGCGGTTGGTCACCGCGCCGTCAAACGGGATGCCCGCCAGGGCAAACGGCTGGTGCTGAAGCGGCTCGCAAGCCAAAAAGCGATTGCTGTTGCTCGCGTAAGCGAAGGTACCTGCACCCATGAAGCATCCTTTAGTCACAAAGTGGATTGATTGGTATGGGCGTGACCTTACCTGAGCGATATCCCGTGCATGGAGCCACTTGGCGCCAGTGACTTGGTGTAGGCTCTTCGGGTCTTTGTCAGTCCGATTCACAGTGCCCCCATGAACACCACGCCCCGGCTCCTCTCCTACGCTTTGCTGGCCTCCAGCATGGCACTCGTCGGCAGTTATGTCGCACTCTCCAAGCCGCTGGTGATGGTGCTCCCGGTGTTTTTGCTGGCGTGGCTGCGCTTTGGTATCGGCGGCTTGGCCACCATCCATTGGCTCAAGCGCCCCGCAGACGAAATGCCAATGAGCCCCGCCACCCGCAAGTTTTTGTTCTTGGAGTCTTTCTTCGGAAACTTTCTGTTTTCGATCTGCATGTTGTACGGCGTCAGCATGACCACCGCAGTGTCTGCCGGTGTCATCATGGCGGCCATTCCGGCAGTCGTGGCGCTGATGAGCTGGGTGTTTCTCAAAGAAAAAATCAGCGGCCGCACTTGGCTGGCTGTCGCGTGCAGCGCTTTGGGTATCGGCTTGCTCGCACTATCAAAAAGTGAGCACTCTGCGCACGGACCATCTGCGCCAAGCGGCGATTTGAATCAGAACAACCATCTTTTGGGCAACGCTCTGGTGTTTGCCGCCGTGCTCTGCGAAGCCGCTTATGCAGTGATTGCCAAAAAGCTCACCGGTGCCCTGACTCCGCGCCGCATCACCGCACTCATTAATTTGTGGGGCTTTGCGTTGATGACACCTCTGGGCGCTTACGTCGCCTGGTCGTTTGACTTCGGCGCGGTGACGTCAGGCTCCTGGCTGTTGCTGCTGTTTTACTCTTTGGCCGCCAGTGTCTGGACCGTGTGGCTGTGGATGAGCGGCCTGAAAAACGTGCCCGCTTCGCGCGCCGGGGTGTTCACCGTGATGCTTCCGATATCGGCGGCCGTGGTGGGCGTTTTGGTTCTGGGCGAACCACTGGGCGGCCTTCAGATGGTGGCGTTCGGCATCGCACTGTTAAGCGTTGTACTGGCTACGCTGCCGGGGCGCGGCAGCGCACCCTCACACTAAGGGGCGGGGTGCGATCACCATGCCGTCCCGGTCGGCATACAACCAGTCACCCGGGCGCACCCACACGCCCTGCACCCGCACCGGGAGCTGCACCAAACCCTGTTGACGTTTTTCGGTAGGCAACGGCATGGGCGCCAGAGCCCGGATGCCCACGGGCTGCTGCTCCAGCTCTGCAAGATCGCGGACACAGCCGTTCACCACAATACCGGCCCACCCATTGAGGGCCGCTGCTGCGGCCAAATTGCCTCCGACCAGCGCGCGTTGCATCGAGGCACCGCCATCGACCACCAGCACCTGCGCCACGCGGCCCGTTGGCGTATCCAGCCACCCCTGAGAATCCACCGCTTGCTTCACGAAACTGTTGTCTTCCAAACACTGCACGGTATACACCGGCCCACAGAAGGCTGACAGTCCGCCGAACTCTCTAAAGACAGGGGGCAACACCCTGAAATCACCGCTGCTGTCACCCTTGTAGAGATCGCAAAAGTCACAGGTGGAAAACGGAGGAAACACGAAACCGGACATCAGGGCACTCCTTGAGGACTCAATTGCATGGATTCTCCAATGAAAAAAACAACATTCGCGCAGGAAAATTGACCATGCTCCCTTGGAAAGCCGCTTTTTTGCCATTAGCATGTGCGACACCAGTGAAGAAGCTTTTTTTTGCTGGGCTAAAACCAACTTCAAAAAGGACAATTCACCATGGCAACTGCGAAAAAAGCGCCGGCTAAGAAAGCCGCTGCACCAGCAAAGAAAGCTGCTCCTGCAACCAAGGCTGCAGCACCTGCGAAGAAAGTAGCCGTCAAGGCTGCGGCTCCTGCAAAGAAAGCCGCTGCACCCGCCAAGAAAGCTGCAGCACCTGCGAAGAAGGCCCCCGCCAAAAAGCGCACTGTGAACGCCGCGTTCATGAAAGCCCTGACCCCCAGCTCCGCACTGGCAGCAGTGGTCGGTTCGGCTGCATTGCCACGCACCGAAGTGGTGAGCAAGCTCTGGACATACATCAAAAAGCACGGCCTGCAAGACGCGGCCAACAAGCGCAACATCAACGCCGATGCCAAGCTCAAAGAAATCTTCGGCAAAGCCCAAGTCACCATGTTTGAATTGGCTGGCCTGATCGGCAAGCACCTGAAGTAAGTCGCCTGCGTGACTACCAAAAAAGGCCGGACTCTCCGGCCTTTTTTTATTCGTGGTAAGGGTGAAAAAAGCCGCGATCTGGACCCCGGAACACCTAGGGTTTTCCGCCAATTTTTATTGGTATGGTTTATGCATAATCGCCACCTTTAAACCAAGGGATTTTTACCCATGAAACTCCAGGTACTCGCTCTCGCCGCAACCATGGCATTCGGAGCAACCGCATTGCAGGCCAAGACATTCAAATGGTCCAGCTCCAGTGATATTGCAACTTGGGACATCCACTCCCAAAACAACGCACTCCAAAACGGCATTCACGCCGCGGTCTACGAAAGCCTCGTTTACTACAACAGCAAGACTTTCAAGATCGAACCCGTACTGGCAACTGCCTGGAAAGACATCTCCCCCACCCAGATGCGCTTCACTTTGCGCAGTGGCGTGAAGTTTCATGACGGCAGCCCGTTGACTGTGGATGACGCTGTGTTCTCCATCCAGCGCGCCATGATGCCGACATCGAACTTCACCCCCTACATCAAGGGCGTGGACAAGGTCGTCAAGGTCAACGAAACCACCTTCGATGTGTACAGCAAGACGCCCAACCCCGTTCTGCTGAACCAGATGACCGAGCTGCGTGTGATAAGCAAAGCCTGGGCCGAGAAGAACAAGTCTGTTGCTCCCAAGGACATCAAAACCCAAGAAGAGAATTTTGCCCACCGCAATGCCAACGGCACCGGCCCCTACATGCTCAAAGAGTGGTTGCCGGACCAAAAGCTGGTTCTCACCCAAAACAAAGGCTGGTGGGGCAAGAGTGATTCGAATGTGACAGAAATCGTCTACACCCCCGTCAAGGCAGTGGCTACCCGTATGGCGGCCTTGCTCTCCGGCGAAGTGGACCTGGTGCTGGACCCCAGCCCGCAAGACTTGCCACGCGTGCGCTCCAACCCTGATTTGAAGGTGATGGACGGCATTGAAAACCGCACCATCTTCTTCGGCATGGACCAATTCCGTGACGAGCTCGTGGGCAGCAACATCAAGGGCAAAAACCCGCTGAAAGACGTGCGCGTCCGCAAGGCGCTCTACCAGGCAATCGACGCAGACGCCATCACCCGCGTCACCATGCGTGGACTGGGTCAAGCCACCGGCGCCATCGTGGCTCCTCAGGTCACTGGCTGGACCGAAGCCGTGCACAAACGTTACCCGTTTGACGTGGCTGCCGCTCAAAAACTATTGGCCGATGCTGGCTACAAAGACGGTTTTGAAGTGGATCTGGCTTGCCCGAACAACCGCTACATCAACGACGAACAGATCTGCCAGGCAGTGACTGCCATGTGGTCGCGTATCGGCGTGAAAGCGAAGCTGCGCACCCTGCCATTGGTGACCTACTTCCCCATGATTCAGCGCAATGAAGCCAGCATTTACATGCTGGGCTGGGGCGTGCCCACATTTGATGCGTTGTACAGCCTGCAATCCCTGGTTCGCACCGTGGGCGCCGGCGGTGACGGCAACTACAACGTTGGCCGATACAGCAACCCCCAGATGGACGCTTTGATCGAGCGCACCAAAAAAGAAACCGACCTGAAGCTGCGCACCGAATTGCTCACCAAAGCACTTCAACTGCACAACGATGACGTTGCCAATATTCCTTTGCATAACCAAGTCATTCCTTGGGCCATGAAGAAGAACATTGACGTGGTCCACCGCGCGGACAACCGCCTGGACTGGCGCTTGGTCAAAGTTAAGTAAGACCGCACTTCTTTAGTAAACGGGGTCGCGGCAGTATCTGCCGCGGCCCTCATTTTTTTGAATCTATGTTTGCATTCATAGTGCGGCGCTTGGCGCAAGCGGCATTGGTGATGGTCACCGTTGCCCTCATATCGTTCATGCTGTTTCAATACGTTGGCGACCCCGTCGTCTTCTTGCTGGGACAGGATGCAACGCAAGAGCAAATCAAGGAACTGCGTCAGGCCCTGGGCCTTGACCAACCTTTTATTGTTCAGTTCTGGCATTTCCTCAGGAATGCTGCCCAGGGTGAGTTCGGTTTCAGTTTGCGCCAAGGGACCCAGGTCTCCGCGCTGATTGCCGAGCGCTTCCCTGCCACCCTTGAGCTCGCATTGGTCGCTGGTTTTCTGGCACTTGCGGTCGGGATCCCTATGGGGGTTTATGCGGCGCTCAAACGCGGCTCGTTCTTGAGCCAAGTGTTCATGACGCTGTCGCTTCTGGGCGTCTCGCTTCCTACCTTCTTGATCGGCATTTTGCTGATTCTGGTGTTCGCCGTAACGCTGGGCTGGTTCCCGAGCTTCGGCCGTGGAGAAGTGGTGAAGATCGGCTGGTGGACCAGCGGTTTGCTGACGGCCAAAGGCTGGCACCACATCGTGTTGCCGGCAGTCACTCTGGCTATTTTTCAGCTCACCCTGATCATGCGACTGGTGCGTGCGGAGATGTTGGAAGTCTTGCGGACCGACTACATCAAGTTCGCGCGCGCGCGGGGCCTGACGACACGAGCTGTTCACTTCGGGCATGCGCTGAAAAACACGCTGGTACCTGTGATGACGATCACCGGCTTGCAGCTCGGCGGTTTGATTGCCTTCGCCATCATCACGGAAACTGTGTTCCAGTGGCCGGGCATGGGCCTCTTGTTCATACAGGCGGTGACGTTCGCAGACATTCCGGTCATGGCCGCTTACCTCTGCCTGATTGCCCTGATCTTTGTGGTCATCAATCTGATCGTGGACCTGCTGTATTTCGCGGTGGACCCGCGGCTGCGTGCCGGCAAGTCCGGCGGGCATTGAGTCACAGAACCCAACCTTATTTCCCTCACAGAGGAACATCAATTGAACTCTCTATTTCACCGGTGGTGGGATGGCGATGTGGGCTATAGCTTCCGCACGTCCCCCACTGCCATCTTCGCCGCGCTGATTGCACTCACCTGTCTGGTGTGTGCGCTCTTTGCGCCCTGGATTGCACCCCACAACCCGTTTGACCTGTCCACGCTGCAACTGGACAACGCCCGACTCCCGCCCGCCTGGAGTGAAGGCGGAAAAGCCGGCTACCTGCTGGGTACCGACGATCAGGGCCGCGACATTTTGTCTGCCTTGATGTACGGCGCCCGCATATCGCTGGCCGTGGGCCTCGCCTCTGTGGTGTTGTCACTGCTGGTCGGGGTCAGCTTTGGCCTGCTGGCGGGCTTCCTGGGTGGCTGGGTTGACGCCTTGCTGATGCGCTTGTGCGACGTGATGCTCTCCTTCCCCGCAATCCTGGTCGCTTTGCTGATTGCGGGTGTGGGGCGCGCGCTCTTCCCCAATGCGCATGAGTCACTGGCCTTCGGGGTGCTGATCATCTCGATCTCCCTGACGGGTTGGGTGCAATACGCCCGCACCGTGCGCGGCAGTACCCTGGTCGAGCGCAACAAGGAATATGTGCAAGCCGCACGGGTCACCGGTGTGGCACCGCTTCGCATCATGCGCAAGCATGTGCTGCCCAACGTGCTCGGCCCCGTACTGGTGCTGGCCACGATTCAGGTCGCCACGGCCATCATTACCGAAGCCACCCTCTCCTTCCTTGGCGTTGGCGCCCCACCCACCTCCCCGTCGCTAGGCACCCTGATCCGGGTCGGCAACGACTACCTGTTCTCCGGCGAATGGTGGATCACCATTTTCCCGGGCGCGATGCTGGTCCTGATTGCCCTGAGCGTTAATTTGCTGGGTGATTGGTTGCGCGATGCCCTGAACCCTCGCTTGAGATAACCACCTATGAGTTTGTTACAAGTTAAAAATCTGGTGGTGGAATTCCCATCACGCAAGGGCACGCTGCGTGCGCTCGATCAAGTCTCGTTCGACATTGCACCCGGAGAAATTCTGGGCGTTGTCGGTGAATCCGGCGCCGGCAAATCGCTGACCGGGGCGGCGATCATCGGCTTATTGGAGCCGCCGGGCCGCATCGGCAGCGGCGAGATCCTGCTGGAAGGCCAGCGTATCGACAACCTGCCGCAAGACCGCATGCGTGCGATACGGGGCCGCAAGATCGGCGCGATCTTCCAGGATCCGCTGACCTCGTTGAACCCGCTGTACTCGGTCGGCCGGCAACTGATTGAAACCATCACCACCCACCTGCCACTGAACCAGGCACAGGCGCGTGAACGGGCGATTCAGCTGCTCAAAGACACCGGCATTCCGGCCGCAGAACAGCGGATCGACCACTATCCGCACCAGTTCTCTGGCGGCATGCGCCAGCGCGTCGTGATCGCTTTGGCCTTGGCCGCAGAACCCAAGCTGATCGTGGCTGATGAACCCACCACGGCACTGGACGTCTCCATCCAAGCGCAAATCATCACCTTGCTCAAGACCATCTGTAAAGAGCGTGGTGCTGCGGTCATGCTGATTACCCACGACATGGGCGTCATTGCCGAAACTTGCGACCGTGTGGCTGTGATGTATGCGGGCCGGGTGGCAGAAATCGGCCCCGTGCACGATGTGATCAACCGTCCGTCACACCCCTATACGGCGGGCCTGATGGCCTGTATTCCAGACATGAGCCAAGA
>JAIXVK010000058.1 GCA_027483085.1 Comamonadaceae bacterium
CCTGCGTGGCTGGCTGGCCTGGGTATGGCGGCCAGCTCTTTGCTGGTCGTGCTCAACTCCTTGCGCCTGTCATCCGGCAGCAACCTGCAGACCGCTGGCAGCGGTGTGCTGCCTGCGGTCACTTTTTCAACCCGGGGGGCGTGATGGACATCCTGTATTTGTTGGTGCCGCTGTCAGTGGTGCTGGTGTTTTTCATTTTGGCAGGTCTCTGGTGGGCCATAGACCGAGGGCAGTTTGAAGACATCGAGTCTGAAGGGGAGCGCATTTTGCGCGAACCCTGAAAAAGGTTCCCCGCTTTTTCTCCGCCGGTTGATGTGGGTCAACTCGCTCAAGTAAAGCCCGGCAGACACTCGCTGTGAAGCAATCCAAGAAGAGGTAAATATGGCATTTCCAAATCAGCAGGCGACGGCGTACAACGATACCGTTGTGCGCCAGTTCGCCATCATGACGGTGGTCTGGGGAGTGGTCGGCATGTTGGTGGGCGTGATCATTGCCGCCCAACTCGCCTGGCCCGAACTCAACTTCGGTATCCCCTGGCTCAGCTACGGGCGGCTGCGCCCCCTGCACACCAATGCGGTGATTTTTGCGTTCGGCGGTTGCGGCTTGTTTGCCTCGGCCTACTACGTCGTACAGCGCACCTGTCACGTGCGCATCTTCAGCGACAAGCTGGCAGCATTCACCTTCTGGGGCTGGCAGCTGGTCATCCTGGCGGCTGCGCTTTCATTGCCCATGGGGTACACCTCCGGCAAGGAATACGCCGAACTGGAGTGGCCGATTGACATCCTGATCACCCTGGTCTGGGTGTCGTTTGCCGTGGTGTTTTTCGGTACCGTGGGTACCCGCAAGGTCAAGCACATTTATGTGGCCAACTGGTTCTTTGGCGCCTTCATTATTGCGGTGGCCATCCTCCATCTGGTGAACAGTGCTGCGATTCCTGCAGGCTTGATGAAGAGCTACTCGGCTTACGCCGGTGTGCAAGATGCGATGGTGCAATGGTGGTACGGCCACAATGCGGTGGGCTTCTTTTTGACGGCCGGCTTCCTGGGCATGATGTATTACTTCATCCCCAAGCAGGCGGAGCGGCCTGTGTACAGCTACCGCCTGTCGATCGTCCACTTCTGGGCGCTGATCTTCACTTACATGTGGGCAGGCCCACACCACCTGCACTACACCGCGCTGCCTGATTGGACGCAGTCAGTGGGCATGGTGTTCTCGCTGATCCTCTTGGCCCCCAGCTGGGGCGGCATGATCAACGGCATCATGACCCTGTCGGGTGCTTGGCACAAGCTGCGCGACGATCCGATCCTGCGTTTCCTGATCGTGTCCCTGTCCTTCTACGGCATGTCCACCTTCGAGGGCCCGATGATGTCCATCAAGACGGTCAATGCCCTGAGCCACTACACCGATTGGACCGTGGGCCACGTGCACTCCGGCGCTTTGGGTTGGGTGGGTCTGGTGACCATGGGTTCGATGTACTACCTGATTCCCCGCCTGTTCGGCCGCAAAGAGATGTATAGCGTCAAAGCGATTGAGCTGCACTTCTGGACTGCCACGATCGGCATCGTGATCTATATCGCGGCGATGTGGATTGCCGGTGTGATGCAAGGCCTGATGTGGCGCGCCATCAACCCTGACGGTACTTTGACCTACACCTTCGTTGAGTCGGTGAAGGCGACCTATCCCTTCTATGTGCTGCGTTTGTTAGGTGGACTGCTGTACCTGGGCGGCATGTTGATCATGCTCTGGAACACCTTGATGACTGTCACTGCCGGACGCGCCAACACGGTGGCGATCCCCGCGGCAGCCCACGCTTAAAAGGAAATTTGTATGGCAAACGAAAAAAGTGCATCCGGTCTGTCGCACGAGAAGATCGAGACCAGCAACTTTCTGATGATCGTGTTGATCCTGCTGGTCTTGCTGGCAGGCGGCATGGTGGAAATTGTTCCGCTGTTCTTTCAAAAGTCGACCACGGAGCCTATCAAGGGTATCCAGCCCTACACCGCACTGCAGCTGGCCGGACGCGATGTGTATATCCGCGAAGGTTGCTACAACTGCCACTCGCAGATGATCCGGCCGTTTCGCGCCGAGACACTGCGCTACGGCCACTACTCGGTGGCTGGCGAGTCGGTATATGACCACCCCTTCCAATGGGGCAGCAAGCGCACCGGCCCGGACCTGGCCCGTGTGGGCGGCAAGTACAGCGATGAGTGGCATCGCATCCACTTGGTGAACCCGCGTGATGTGGTGCCTGAGTCCAACATGCCGGCCTACCCCTGGTTGGAGAAAAACCTGGTGGACGCGGAAAGCCTGCCATCGCACCTGCGCGCCCTGCGCAAGGTGGGCGTGCCCTACACCGACGAGCAGATCGCCAAGGCGTCTGAAGAGGTCAAGGGCAAGACTGAACTCGAAGCCACGATCGCGTATTTGCAGGTCTTGGGCCTGGCGCTGAAATAAGGGGAATCACATGGATATGGATGTCAACACCCTGCGCTCCGTCACCACGGTCATCAGCTTCGTGGTCTTTATCGCGATTGTCCGTTGGGCCTGGTCGAAGAGCCGTGCCCACGACTTTCAGGACGCCGCCAATCTGCCGTTTGAGCAGGACTGAGCCTCGTAAGGAATCAAAATGAGTGACTTCACAAGCAACTTCTGGTCGGTCTATGTGACCGCCGTAACGGTCATCGGCATTGCAGCCTGCCTGTTCCTCTTGTGGTTCAGTGGCAAAGCCAAAGCCATGACCGCCCACGACAACACCACCGGCCACGTGTGGGACGGTGACCTTCGCGAGATGAACAACCCCTTGCCACGCTGGTGGGTCGGGCTGTTCGTTATCACGATCATTTTTTCAGCCGTTTACCTCGCGTTCTACCCGGGCCTGGGCGCTTCAGCCGGCAAACTCGGCTGGACCTCTACCGGTCAATTCCAAGCGGAAATTGCCAAGGGGGAGGCCGACATTGCGCCGATTTATGCGCGCTTTGACGCCATGTCTGCAGAGGACATCGCCAAAGACCCGCAAGCCCATGCGATCGGCGAGCGTTTGTTCATGAACAACTGCTCCCAGTGCCATGGCTCGGATGCCCGGGGTTCCAAAGGTTTTCCCAACCTGACCGATGCCGATTGGCTGCATGGCGGCTCGCCCGAAAAAATCATGGAGACGCTGAACCAGGGCCGCGTCGGCCAGATGCCTCCCATGGCGGCGGCAGTGGGTTCGGGTGATGACGTGAAAAACCTGGCCAACTACGTGTTGAGTTTGTCGGGCAGTCCGCACGATTCGGTGCGGGCCAACTTGGGCAAGTCCAAGTTCGCAGCTTGCGCGGCCTGCCACGGTTCCAACGGAAAAGGCAACCCTGCGTTGGGTGCGCCCAACCTGACCGATGACATCTGGCTCCATGGCTATGGCGAGAGCGCCATCATCAACATCGTGACCAACGGCAAGGTCAACCAGATGCCCGCACAGGCGCAGAAGCTCTCGCCCGCGCAAATCAAGGTGTTGTCGTCCTATGTATGGGGCTTCTCCAACACCGGTGTGGCCAAGTAACGCTGGCTGAACCCTGAAGGACATTCCTTGAACGCACCTGCCTCCACTGTCGAAAAGAAGATCATCCCGATCGTTGCGTCACCGGACAAGGGGCCCATTGCCCCGCCACCCGGTGCCGACGAGGAGACGATTGCCCTGTACGAAGCGCATCAAAAGATTTACCCGCGCAGCGTATCGGGCTACTTCTCGAAGTGGCGGTGGGCGCTGGTGTTTCTGACCCAGCTGGTGTTTTATGGATTGCCGTGGCTGGAGTGGGGGCAGCGCCAGGCGGTGCTGTTTGATCTTGGGGCACGGCGGTTCTATATCTTCAACCTCGTGTTGTATCCGCAGGACTTTGTGTACCTCACCGGCATTCTGGTGATTTCTGCACTGTCCTTGTTTTTGTTCACGGCGGTGGCCGGGCGCTTATGGTGCGGCTACGCCTGCCCGCAAACTGTATACACCGAAATCTTTCTCTGGCTGGAGAAGCTGGCCGAGGGGGACCGGTCTGCCCGCATGCGGCGTGACGCGGGCCCATGGAATGTCGACAAGGTCTGGCGCAAAACTGCCAAGCAGCTCATGTGGATTGCTGTGGGCTTGTGGACCGGTTTTACCTTTGTGGGCTACTTCACCCCCATCCACAGTCTGGCCGGTGCGGTCATGGCCATGTCCATGGGACCGTGGGAGACCTTCTGGGTGCTGTTTTATGGCTTTGCCACCTATGGCAACGCCGGCTACATGCGTGAGCAGGTCTGCAAATACATGTGCCCGTATGCGCGCTTTCAGAGTGCCATGTTTGACAAAGACACCCTGATCGTGACCTATGACGAATTGCGCGGAGAACCCCGTGGCGGGCGCTCCAAGAAAGCCGATCTCTCCACCCTCAAGCTGGGCGCGTGTATCGACTGCAGCTTGTGTGTGCAGGTCTGCCCGACCGGTATTGATATCCGCAAGGGCTTGCAATACGAGTGCATTGGCTGTGGTGCCTGTGCCGATGTGTGCGACACCGTCATGGACAAAATGGGCTACGCCCGTGGCCTGGTGAAGTACTCGACCCAGAATGCAGTGAACCAGCGCTGGAGTGGCGCCGATATCTTGCGCCATGTGCTGCGCCCCCGGGTGCTGGTGTACAGCAGTGTCCTGCTGGCGGTGGTGCTGGCGATGCTGGTCAGCCTGTGGATGCGCGCGCCTTTCAAGGTGGACGTGGAGCGCGACCGCAGCACACTGGCCCGCATCGTGTCGGGCGGCCGGCTGGAGAATGTGTACCGGCTGCAGATCATGAACGCCCGGGAGACGCCCCAAACCTTTGAGGTGAGCGCCGAGGGCTTGCCGGGCCTGACGCTTTCCACCGATTCCAGCATGGAAGTCGGCTCGACCGAATCCCGCTGGATTGCGATTCGCGTGCAGCTGCCGTATGAAGGTGCAATTCCGGGATCGCATCCCATCCATTTCACGGTGAAATCGGCCCCTGACGCTGCAGTGGTGACCGAGAAGTCCGTATTCATAGTTCCGCGTTAAGAAAGCCACTTTATGTCCAACCCGACAAGCTCATCTACCCCCGCAGCCCCCTGGTGGAAGTTCGGCCATGTGTGGCTGGTGGTGTCCGGCCCGCTGATCGTGGTGGTAGCGAGCTTCCTGACCTTCTATGTCGCCGCCCGCGGCATGGATCCGATAGTCGATGAAAACTATTACCAAACGGGCTTGGAGATCAACAAGACGCTTGCCACCCAACCAGAAAGCCTGGCACCCGCCATGCAGGCCCGTAACCATGCGGCTACTGGCATCGTGCCAGCCGCTGCGCCTGCCCGTTAAGCGGTTGGCAAGGAGCCATGTGATGCCGAGAGCCCCATGGATGGCTGTCGTGTGGCCCGCTTTTCTGGCGGCAGGCGTGCTGGAAATCGTGGTGTTCGCATTCATAGACCCCCACGATCTGCATTGGAATGACGCG
>JAIXVK010000510.1 GCA_027483085.1 Comamonadaceae bacterium
GCTGTGGCCACCGCCGTCACCATCTTGGCGCCGTTGCGGGCGATGCCTTCGTTCTCGTATTTGCGCCCCACCATGAAACCGGTGATGTTCTGCAAAAACACCAGCGGGATCTTGCGCTGGCAGCACAGCTCAATAAAGTGCGCGCCCTTGAGCGCGGACTCGCTGAACAAAATGCCGTTGTTGGCGATGATGCCTACCGGCATGCCCTCCACATGGGCAAAGCCGCAGACCAGCGTAGTGCCGTAGCGGGGCTTGAACTCATGCAGCTCCGAACCGTCGACGATGCGAGCAATGATTTCGCGCACATCAAAGGGTTTGCGGGTATCGGTGGGGATAACCCCGTACAACTCTTCCGCTACAAATTTAGGAGCTACTGGCGCACGTAATTCGGCGGCTGGAGCCTTTTTCTTATTCAAATGCGCAATCGCCTCGCGCGCGAGTGACAGCGCGTGCAAATCGTTCTGCGCGAGGTGATCCGCCACACCGCTCAGGCGCGTGTGCACATCGCCACCGCCCAAGTCTTCGGCGGTCACCACCTCGCCCGTGGCAGCCTTTACCAGCGGGGGCCCCCCCAGAAAAATGGTGCCCTGGTTTTTAACGATGATGGTCTCGTCGCTCATGGCGGGCACGTAGGCGCCACCGGCAGTGCAGCTGCCCATGACCACCGCAATTTGCGCAATGCCCTGCGCGCTCATATTGGCCTGGTTGAAGAAAATGCGGCCGAAGTGGTCCCGGTCGGGGAACACCTCGTCCTGGTTCGGCAGATTGGCGCCGCCGGAGTCCACCAGGTAAATGCAAGGCAAGTTGTTTTGCGCGGCCACTTCCTGGGCGCGCAGGTGCTTTTTGACAGTAAGCGGGTAATAGGTGCCGCCCTTCACCGTAGCGTCATTGCAGACGATCATGCAGTCCACACCCGATACGCGGCCGATGCCGGCAATCACGCCGGCGCAGGGCGCGCTGTCGGAGCCATCACGGTCGGGGTACATCGCCAGTGCGGCCAGTGGGGAGAGCTCCAGAAACGGGGTGCCGGGGTCCAACAACATGCCCACGCGGTCGCGCGGGAGCAGCTTGCCGCGGGCAGTGTGCTTGGCGCGGGCGGCGTCGCCACCGCCGAGTGCGGCCTTGTCAATCTTGGCATTCAGGTCGGCCACCAGGGCGCGCATGGCGGCCGCGTTGGCCACAAAGTCAGCAGAACGCGGGTTGAGTTTGGATTCCAGCATCGTCATGGGGTGCATCCGGTCAGTGTTGTTCGGTCAAGTGGCATTGTGCGGCGGGACCTCGGGCGAGCACCACCGCAAAGGTTGCAAATTGCGCCACAAGAGGCACATTTTTTGGCACACTCATTTGATGCCCGCACCTACCCCTGTTGCCGCCACCCCCATGGCTTTTGCCAGAGCCATGGTGCACGCCTATGCACGCTACGGCAAGGACCCGTCAAAGGCACTTGCACAGGCGCAGATTGCGCCAGATGCCCTGCAAGCAACAGATGCCCGCATCACCGCCTGGCAGATGGAGCGCCTGTCCGGGGCAGCCATGCGCGAGCTGGACGACGAAGCCTTGGGCTGGTTCAGCCGAAGGTTGCCCTGGGGCAGCTACGGCATGCTGGTGCGCGCCTCTATCAGCGCCCCCACACTGCATGTAGCCTTGAGCCGCTGGTGCCGCCACCACGGCCTGATTGCCCCGGACATCACGCTCACGCTGAGCACCGCAGGCGATACCGCCAGCATCACACTCACCGAGAACGACCTGCGTGAGGACGGGGTGGCTGGAGTTTTTGCGCAGGTTAAGGAGGAGCCCGCAACGCGGGCGGGGGACACGGAGCAAAAACTCCAGCCACCCTGTGCGCCCCAACCCATCCGGATCCCGGAGCCTTTTAGGGAGTTCTGCATGGTCTCCGTCTTGCGCAACGTGCTGGGCGTGGCCTGCTGGCTGATCGACTCACGCATTTCCTTGAAAGGTGCGAACTTTCCGTTCGCTGCCCCCGCCCACCAGGACGCTTATGCCGTGTTGTTTGGCGGGCCCACCCGCTTCGGGGAAGCGCAAGCGGCCATCTATTTCGACGCGCGCTACCTCCGCCTGCCCCTACGAAGAGACGAAAAAGCCTTGCAGCAGATGCTGCAAAACGCCTTGCCCCTGACCGTGCTGCAGTACCGGCGCGACCGCCTGCTGGGGCCGCAGGTGCGGCAGCTACTGAGCAACCATCCGCAAGACACCCACAGCGCCGATGCGTTGGCCGGCTTGCTGAACGTGTCGCCCCGCACCATGCACCGCCAGCTCAAAGAAGAAGGCACGACGCTGCAAGCCCTCAAAGACGACGTGCGCCACCACAAGGCCACCGAACTGCTCTTGCGCAGCCAACGGCCCATCAAGCAGGTGGCAGAGGCGGCGGGTTTTCAGAACGAGAAAAGCTTTATCCGCGCCTTCAAGGGCTGGACCGGGCAGACGCCGGCCGAATACCGCCGGGCCGGGGGCGCCCGCGCCTAAGGCGCGCGGCTCTTCCTCAAGGTTTGCACTAGGGCCTTGAATTCAGGCGACTCCCTGAGTGTGGCCCGGCCGGCTGCGATCAGCTGGGTCACATCCTCGCCCGGGATGGTGAGGGCTGTCGGGATCTGCAGCAGCTTGGTGCGCTGGGGCAGGTCCTGTTCGTCCGGGGCGTCGCGCAGGTTGACCTGCACCACATGCACCTCTGCATCCTTGGCAAACACATCTTTGCCGCCCGCAAAGCGCCGGGCCAACTCGCCCTTCCACTGGCGCGTGACATCGGCAAGAAACTCCTGGGTTTCTTTGGTCGCCCGGGCGCCGGCACCAAAGACCAGGGTATCCAGCACCTCGGCGGCGCCGGGCAAACGATCACTTTGGTCGATGTTGGTGGAAGGGTCCCGCTCGGAGTTCACCGACACCAGCACCAGCTTGCGCACCACGCCCGCTTCAATGCCGGCGCGCTGCAATACCGGGCGCAAGCCGCCCTCGGCGAGCGCACTGTCCAGGAAGCGGCGCACGCCCAGGTTGTCAGACAGGCCGCCATCCAGCAAGTGGATGTAGGGCCGGTTGTTGCTGTCCAGGTAGCTGCGGGCCTGCTCGCGATAGAGGCGGGTGCGGTAGTCTTCCCATGCGTCGCCCACCACCTCGGGCGGCTTGCACTGGCCCGCAAAATTGCGCAGGGTCACAGGGCTGAGCAACAAAGGCACCGACGACGAAGCAGCCACCGCAAACGACACCGGCACCGATTGCAGGTTGGAGCAGATCAGGTCGAACTGCGCCTTGGAAAACTCAAACCCGGTGCCCAAAGACATATCGGTCGCGGTAATCAGCAAGTCGGGGTGGCCTTTGCGGCTTGCCAAATCGCCGAAAGTGGCTGCGCCGTAGAGGCTGTCCAAGCGCTCTGCCAGCAGGTGCGAGCGCCCGAACCACGGCGATGACAAGGCCACCAGGTTGCCGGGCCGCAGTGCGTAGCTCAACAGGTTTTCCTGAAAGTCCTGCCGCAGGTATTCGCGCTCGAAGCGCGGAAGGCGCGCAGAACCGTGGGTTGCAAAGTAAGCCGCCACGATGCTGCCGCCCGACACGCCCCCCACCAGGTCCACCTTGTCTAGCAGGTTGGTGTCGCGCCCGGCCCATTCAAATCGATTGGCTTGCAGCTCCAGCAGCACCCCGTAGCCGAACGCAGCCGCCCGGGCGCCCCCGCCAGAAAAGAGCACCGCCATCAGGATGGTGGGATCGCGGTCGTCGTCCGCGCTGCGCTGCGGGTCTGGCGCCACCGTGGATACGGGCTCATTGATCCAGGGCTTTTGCGTGGAGCACCCGGCCACTGCCAGCACGACGCAGCATACAAGCCAACGAAGCATCATCGGTCTGTGCCCTCCGCACCGTCCACCACCCCCAGCAGCGCGGGCAGTGCCTGCATGGAGTCAAACACCTCTGCGGCGCCCGCTGCTAAGAGCGCCTGCCCCTCGCCTTGCGGCGCGTAGCCGAACACCATGGCACCCGCCGCCACACCGGCCGTAACGCCGGTGACCGTGTCTTCCACTACGGCGCATCGCGTGGGGTCTGCGCCCAGCGCGGCGGCCGCAGCCAGGTACACGTCAGGGTGGGGTTTGGAGCGCGGCAAGTCGTGCCCGCTGAACACCCGCCCCTCAAAGTACGGCAGCAAGCCGGTCTTGCCCATTTGCATCAGCACCTTGGGCAAGTCCGCGCCAGAGGCGCAGGCTATTCTGCCGGCGTAGGCCGCGTGGATGCGGGCAATCGCGTCGGGCGCATGCGGAATCGGCTTGGCATGTTCCATGAGCGCGGCATTGCGACGCGCGCGGAACGACGCCATCCACTCGGGTGTGAGCGGCTTACCGGTTTCCGCTTCAATGCGGGCGCGCTCGTCCATCACTGCTTTGCCCACAAACACGGCCATGCACTCCTGCAGAGTCATGTGCCAACCCTGCCCGGCCAGCATGTCGCGCAGCACGCCATTGGTGATCAGCTCGCTGTCCACCAGTACGCCGTCGCAATCGAACAGCACGGCTTGAAATTTCATTGTTGGTCTCCATCCACATACAACCACTCACCCGCCTCTCGCACAAAGCGGCTGCGCTCGTGCAAGCGCACTGCCGCGCCGCTGGCCGGCTTTTGGCGAGCGACGAACTCTACCTGTGCATGAGTGGCATCGTCTTGTGTGTGGGTTCGCACGTCCAGCCCCAACCATTTGACGCCGGGGTCGAACTCGATGCGCTCCGGCCGGTGGCTGGCGTGCCA
>JAIXVK010000323.1 GCA_027483085.1 Comamonadaceae bacterium
CGACCGTTGCCCGAGCGCCTAAAGCAAAAGAAGCCGTGTGAATCGCGCCATCCGAGTCAGCGTTTTGGCTGGCTGATACGCTCTCAGCCAGCAGGCCTGTGCCCCGTGGGACTAACGGCTGGCGACTCCAATCGGTACCCCAGACCGCGAACGGTGTGAATCATCGGGTCCGCATGGCCGTCGTCAATTTTGCTGCGCAAGCGGCGAATGTAGACGTCCACCACATTGGTCAGCGGATCCTCGCTGGCCCCCCACACATTCGAGAGAATGCGCTCCCGGCTGAACAGGCGGCCCGGTGCACTCATCATCAGCTCCAAGAGGGCCAGTTCGCGTGCAGTGAGCGCCAGGATCTGCCCGCTCCGGCTGGCTTGCATGCGCTCCCGGTCAAACACCAAGTCCCCCACTACTAGCCGAGCGCTTGCCACCGGCACCACTTCCCGCCCCCGCCGTGAGAGAGACTCCAAGCGGGCCAACAATTCATCGAAATCGAAAGGTTTAGCCAGGTAGTCATCCGCACCCAAGCGCAGACCGGCCACCCGGTCTTCCACGGCCCCCAGCGCCGACAACATCAGGATCGGTAGTGCCACACCCTCTGCCCGCAAGGTCTGGCAGATCTCGAGGCCGCTCATGCCAGGCAGCATCAAATCCAGAACCAATACACATGAAGGGCCGTGAACGTTCCGCTCGCGTGCGACCCGGCGCGCCAACTCCAAACCCTCGGGGCCCGTCGATGCGACCTCGACCCTGTGCCCTTCAGCACGCAAGCCACGGCTCAAAAAATCTGCGATCCGGGGATCGTCTTCAATCACAAAAATATTCATACCAAAGGCCCACCAATCAACGCTTGCGAAGCCAGCGGCAAACGCAACACCGCCCGGGTCCCCGCTTTGGTGCTGTGCAACTGCAATTGGCCGCCGTGGGCATCGGCCAAAGCCCGGGCAATCGACAAGCCCAGTCCGCTTCCGTCCGGCGAATGCTGGCGCGCAGCGGTCCCGCGAAAGCGGCGCTCAAACACCCGCCCCAACTCGTCGGGCGGGATACCAATCCCGTCGTCCGACACCACCACCTGCACCGCACTGGTGTGGCCCGCGCTGTCAGCTTCAGACTCCACCATCAGGGTGACCTGCCCGCCGGGGCGTGAGTAGCGCGTGGCGTTATCCAGCAAGACACCCAAAAGCTGACGCAGGCGCAGCGAGTCACCGGACACGATGTGCTGCCCGGTCGAAGCCGGTGGCGGGCCCAGCCTAAGGCCCAACCGGGTGGCTGTTGCGCTCACCTGCGCCAATGCGTCAGCCGCCAGTTCATCCATATCCACGGCTTCGCGCACCAGGGATAAGCCGTCCATATCGCTGCGCGCCATGGCCAGCAAATCGTCAATCACCGCCCCCAGCTGTCGGGCAGTGCTAACGATCCGGCCCAAGGCTTCGCGGTATTCGCTGGCAGGCTTGTCAATACCGCGCAAGGTAATCTCCGCCTCTCCGCGGATCACGGTGGTGGGCGTGCGCAGCTCGTGGCTGATATCAGCAAATAGCCGGCGCCGCTGACTATCTACCTTACGCAAGGACGCCAACGCGTCGGCCAATTCAGCCGTGCGGGCTGCGACCAAGTCTTCGAGTCGCTGGCGTTGTACCGACTCACGCTCGCGATGCTGCTCGAGCTCTGCCGCCAGGGCATTCACACTTTGAGCCACGCTGGCAAATTCATCGTGCCCCACCAGGGGTATGCGGTGGGAAAGCTTTCCACTTTGGAGGGCTTGTGCCCCTTCATTGAGCTGCAGCAAGGGGTAGCGCAATGCGCGGCCAAAGTAGACCGCAGCGATCAGTGTGGCCCCCGCGAGCACCGCAGCAGCGCCCAGCCACAACCAACGCACCCACGCCAGCGTAGTGTCAGCCGCGGCACGCTCGCGTTGCACTGCAGCCCCCTCCCGGGCGATGTTTTCGGCAATCAACATGCGCATCTCCCCATCGTCTGCCATGTCAAAAACCCGGGCCAACAAGAGGTTGTCCTGGCCCAACAGCAACCCACGGCCAGTGACTTGCGCCTGGGCCTTGGCGGCTGTGCGACCGAGCTCTGCAATGCTTTCCTCCAGCGTGGCCAAGGCGGCTGATCGGCGCCGGTATTCGTCTACTGCAAAGCTGCCGCTGTCGAGCTCCATCGCCTGTACGGTAAGAACTTTCAAGCGCTGCAATGTCCCTTGCATGGCGGATTGCAATTCGGCGCGGGCTCCGTCATCCACCTTGACACCCAGCTGCACTTGGGCGACCCAGGTTCGCAGGCGCTGCTTTTGCGCCGACAGTTGAATAAACCCCGTGGCGATATCACTAGCCACACGGCCGCGCAGCACTTGCCGCTCGCTCACTGCCAGCGAAGCCGCCGCCAACAGCGCGGCAAACACCACGATGGACGCAAAAAGAGAGAGAACAAGAGTAAGACGGCGCCGGAACATGCCGGAATTGTCAGCGATGGCGGGGATGCGAGGTGGTGTTCATCTGGCGTTCATCTCAGCGTCAGCGATTGCTCATCTGACCGTCAGACCGGTTTCAAGTGGGGGGGCTCCAATCACTCCGTGGCAGCGTAAGGAGCTGCAACATGCACCACTTTCTGAACATAACCGGAGTTACTTTATGAAAACCATGCTTTTGAAAGGTATCGGCGCACTGATGTTGGCCGGCACCGCCCAGGCGCAAATCGCCATCGTGAACCAAACCATCAGTCCCACCGAAGTACAGGCCGCACAGCAGGCGTGGTGCAAGGCCTTGGTCGACATCAGCAAGACACACGCCACCAGCGGCCAACCCGCTGCTAAAGCGCTGGCTGAAAAAGTGATCGACTCCGCCTACGGCTACCAAATGGGCGCCGTGCTGTTCAAACCCACCCTGACGGTCAATCCGCAAACCTTCCGCACAACCCGGGCTGGCGCATTGGCCTATTTTGTTGGCGGCGATGCTGCGTACCCCAAAGACACCGGCTTTGCCCTCAAAGGCTGGACCCAGTGTGAAATCTCCAATGCCGGCATTTTCATTACTGGCAACAGCGCAACCAGCATGGGCAAAGTGAGCTTCACCGGCAAAGACGGCAAAGTCACAACCGTGGATAAGACCTGGGGCTATGTGAGAGACGACGCAGGCAAACTGCGCATCACACTGCACCACTCTTCGCTGGAATACAGCGGCAGCTGAGCGCCTGGTAATTGACACCCTGCGCCGCGTGTGCAGGTCAACGCTATAAGAATAGCGCCCCACAGATCACTCTGTGGGGCGCTATTCTTTTAGTAGCACCTCGCGCAAGTTACGCGAGGGAAAACAGGCTTATTGCTGGTTGTATGCGGCAATGCCGTCCAGAATTTCTTTGTGGGCCTCGTCCTTGCCGCCCCAACCTTGCACCTTGACCCATTTGCCGGCGTCCAAGTCTTTGTAGTGCTCAAAGAAGTGCTCAATCGCCTTCAGGCGCATCGGGTTCAAATCTTCCAGCGATTGCCAGCGGGAGTACAGGGGCAGGATCTTGTCGGTGGGCACGGCCAACACCTTGCCGTCCATGCCGCCCTCGTCTTCCATCTTCAAGATGCCGATAGCGCGGCAAGGCACCACGACGCCTGGAGGCAAAGGAACCGGGGTGATCACCAACACATCGACCGGGTCACCGTCACCGGCGATGGTCTTGGGCACATAGCCGTAGTTGGTGGGGTAATGCATCGCGGTGTTCATGAAACGATCCACAAAGATGCAGCCGGAGGCCTTGTCCACTTCGTATTTGATGGGGTCGCCGTTCATCGAGATCTCGATGATCACGTTGAACGAATCAGGGACTTTATTACCGGGGGTCACGTTGTCTAAGGACATGCAATCTCTCTTTGTTTGAGTTGAAACAGGAAACGGGTGGATTAACACGGATTTTACTGACTTGGCACTTTCGTTTTTGCCCCATCGGCCCCAAAGCGCGCTACATTGACCCCGTTGGCCAATCAACGCCCCTTGACCTGCCGTCCAGGCGCAATGAGGAAGCAACGCTGCGGGGACAACCCTGGCGTTGCTCCCACCTTTGCGACTCAGCCATCAAGGAGTGCTCTACATGACAAGCAACACTGCACTGTTACTGGCGTTTGGTTCTGGCCTGATTGCCGTGATTTACGGGATCTGGGCGCGACGCTGGATTCTTTCCCAAGACCCCGGGAATGCGCGCATGCAAGAGATTGCAGCCGCAATTCAAACCGGCGCGGCTGCGTACCTGGCACGCCAATACAAGACCATCACGTGGGTTGGCGTGGCGCTGGCGATCCTCATCGGTGTTTTTCTGGACAGTCTTTCGGCGATCGGCTTTGTCTTGGGTGCCGTGCTCTCGGGAGCGTGTGGCTTTATCGGGATGAATGTGTCCGTGCGGGCCAATGTGCGCACTGCACAGGCAGCCACCCGTGGCATCGGCCCGGCTTTGGAAGTGGCCTTCCGGGGTGGCGCCATCACCGGCATGCTGGTGGTGGGCCTGGGGCTGCTGGGGGTGACCGGTTTCTATTGGTTTTTGGTGCCGGATGGTGCAGTGACTGCGGCCAAGCTCAATCCGCTGATCGGCTTCGCCTTCGGCTCGTCGCTGATTTCCATTTTTGCGCGCCTTGGTGGCGGAATTTTCACCAAAGGCGCTGACGTCGGCGCCGACCTTGTAGGCAAGGTGGAAGCGGGCATCCCGGAAGACGACCCGCGCAACCCCGCCGTAATTGCCGACAATGTGGGAGACAACGTCGGTGACTGTGCAGGTATGGCCGCCGACCTGTTTGAGACCTATGCGGTCACGCTGATCGCTACTATGGTTTTAGGAGCACTCCTCGCAAGCAGTGCGGGCGCGAACGCTGTTTTATACCCACTTGTTTTGGGGGCAGTGTCCATTGTGGCTTCCATCATCGGCTGCTTCTTTGTCAAAGCGTCGCCGGGCATGAAAAACGTGATGCCTGCCCTGTACAAGGGCTTGGCGGTTGCAGGCACTTTGTCTTTGATTGCGTTTTATTTTGTGACCCAATCAATGATTGCGGACAACGCCTTGGGCGGCACCGGGGCTGCCAGCAAACTCTTTGGCGCCTGTGCGGTCGGCTTGGTATTGACCGCAGCGCTGGTCTGGATCACCGAGTACTACACCGGCACACAATACGCGCCGGTGCAGCACATTGCACAGGCCTCGACGACCGGCCACGGCACCAACATCATTGCGGGCTTGGGCGTGTCCATGCGCTCTACGGCCTGGCCGGTGGTGTTTGTGTGTATCGCGATCTACACCGCCTATTCACTGGCGGGGTTGTATGGCATTGCCATCGCTGCCACTTCCATGCTCAGCATGGCCGGCATTGTGGTGGCCTTGGATGCCTACGGTCCCATCACCGACAACGCAGGCGGTATTGCTGAAATGGCGGAGCTACCCGCCAGCGTGCGCGATGTGACAGATCCGCTGGACGCTGTCGGCAACACGACCAAAGCGGTCACCAAGGGGTACGCCATCGGCTCCGCAGGCTTGGCCGCACTGGTGCTGTTTGCCGACTACACCCATAAGCTGGATGCCTATGGCAAACACATCAGCTTTGACCTGAGCAATCCCATGGTGATCATCGGGCTGTTTATCGGTGGCCTGATCCCCTACCTTTTCGGCGCTATGGCGATGGAGGCGGTCGGGCGGGCGGCAGGCTCGGTGGTGGTCGAGGTTCGCCGCCAGTTCAAAGAGATCAAGGGCATCATGGACGGCAGCGGCAAACCCGAATACGACACGGCCGTAGACATGCTCACCACCGCCGCTATCAAAGAGATGATGATCCCGTCTCTCTTACCGGTGGTAGCACCCATTGTGGTTGGCTTGGCTTTGGGGCCCGAGGCCTTGGGCGGCTTGCTGATGGGAACCATCGTGACCGGCTTGTTCGTTGCCATTTCCATGTGCACCGGCGGAGGCGCCTGGGATAACGCAAAAAAATACATCGAAGACGGGCATCACGGAGGCAAGGGATCCGAAACCCACAAGGCCGCCGTTACCGGAGACACCGTTGGCGACCCTTACAAAGACACCGCTGGTCCTGCCATTAACCCGCTGATCAAGATCATCA
>JAIXVK010000130.1 GCA_027483085.1 Comamonadaceae bacterium
CGTTGCTTGGGCTTGCCGTACCGTAGGTACTGTCAGCGCCCAAGCGCCTTGCGCTAAGCCCTCATGCTGCGTCGCAGTAGCGATGCTGCACTCGGCAAGAAGCCAAATAAAAAGCCCCGTTAGGCTCTGCCTTGCGGGGCTTTTTTACGTCTTGATTGCTATGCTTTTGATAGCTACTCGCGCAGTTTTTATGTGGGCTATAGGCCAATTTCGCTTAAACCCAGGGCCCGCAACTCTTGCGCTGCCTGTTGTGCGGTGTGGAAGTGGATGCCGTGCCAGCTTTCGGCCTGCGCGGCCTGGATGTTGGGGAGCAGGTCGTCCAGAAAGACTGTCTTGGCTGGCTCGAGGGCGTAGCGCTTTTGCAGGCCTTGGTAGATGGCAGGCTCGGGTTTGATGAGCTGTTCGTCACCCGAGAAGATGCCGCCGTCAAAATCTTGCAGAAATGCGTTCACGCGCTCCAGCGTGCGAGCATACGGCACTGGCATGTTGGAGAGGTAGTAGAGCCGCACGGGCTCGCCTCCGGTTGCTGCGCGTTGCGCGCGCAAGGCCACCAAACTCTTGAACAGGGCTACCGATTCCGGCATGGGCGTCAGCCGCTCTCCGATGCTCTCGACCAGCGTGCCCAGCACCGTGGCATCGATAGCCACCCGCCGGGCTACCTGGGCCACCACGTCTGCCATGGCGATGGTGCCACGGTCAAAGGCTTGCCACTCGTGATGGCCGAATACCTCATGTGCCAGGTGCCCTGCCTCGGCACGGGTCGCGGCGCGCTGGGGAAAGCACTCCATCATCAAATCTACCGGGCGCCAGGTAAACAGCACAGCGCCAAAGTCAAACACCACATTCATAGCTTGAAGGTTCCAATTAAAGAAGCCCCGCCAGCATAGCGCTGACGGGGCCGGATACGACTAAAAAGAACCGCTACTGCAGCAATCTACGGTCGATCAGACTATCAAGCGACTGGCTTGAATTCAAAGCCATTGCCCAGCTTCTCGACGCGGCCAAACGCCGGGAACGGGAAGTGGAAGCCGCCCGCCATGACCTTGTCGTTCACGATCATGTCAAACACCTTGCGGCGGGCCACGCGAGCCTCTTCGGCATTCATGTCGAACTGCACCGCCCAATCAGGGTTGCGCGCAAACAGCTGGGGCACGTTGGTGATGTCGGCCACGTAGGCGAACTTTTCACCCTTGCTCTCCACCATAAACAGCGTGTGACCGGGGGTGTGGCCATAAGCCGCCACGCTCTTGATGCCGGGCACAATTTCGGTGCCGGCTTCAAACTTCACCATCTGGCTGTCGTTCAGGCCACCCAGCATACGGCGCACGGTCTGGAAGGCACCCTTCATGGCGTCAGGTGCTGCAGCCATGCGGGCATCATCCATCCAGAACGCATGCTCAACGGACGGGACCATGATCTTGGCGTTGGGGTACACCAACTGGCCCGCCTTGTTGCGCACACCCAAAATGTGATCGCCATGGAAGTGGCTCAGGATCACGGTGTCAATGTCTTCCACCTTGTAGCCCGCAGCATTCAAATTGGCGACCAAGCGGCCGGTGGTGGGGCCGCCGTTGTCCGAGAAACCGGTGTCGAGCAGCACTTTGCGGTTGCCAGCAATGACCAGGAAGGCGGTGTACGGCACATCCAGGTATTCGGTGGGCAGGTTTTGCGATTTCAGCAACTCTTGCACTTCGCCCAAGGGGGCGTTGCGCACAAACTCAGCGGCCAAGGGGCGGCGGGTGACACCATCGTTCAGGGCAATGACTTCAAAGTCACCCAGCTTTTGCTTACGAAAGCCCACCTGCACCACACTGGGTGCACCGAAGTTGGGGGCCGATTGGGCGCCCAAGGGCAAAAAAGATCCGGCTGCATAAGCCGCCACTGCCGCACCGCCACCGACAAAGAAATCGCGCCGAGTCACCATAAAAGCCTCCTGGGTATGAATAAAGACCAGATAGTCTCAATTCCCACTCATGAGTGCACGCGCGCAACGCTATGCCCGCCCCGATGCAAGGGTTATCGCCGGCAGGCCGCGCCGCACTGGCTTAAACCCGGCGTCAAGCGCGCTTGAGGGCTCGCCGCAAAGCGGCCGCCAACTTGGCAGGTTGTGTGCTGCCTATGCCCACCTGCGGGGTACCGTGCCATGCGGCACAGCGGTGAATGGCGGCGGCGACCTCTTGCACTTGCTGATCGGTCCACACACCACCGGGCTGGGCGTGGAGTGACTTCACTTCAAACACGCCCTCAGCCCGGTGCGCTTTGGCATCCAGCCGGCCTATGAGCTCGCCGCGGCACAAAATCGGCAATACAAAGTAGCCGTAGACACGCTGCGCCTCGGGTGTGTAGCACTCCAGCCGGTAGTCAAAATCAAAAAAGGTGGATGCCCGCTCGCGGTCCCACACCACAGGGTCAAACGGCGACAAGAGTGCGGTGTGGCTGGCCACCAAGTCGCCTGCCAGCGCCTGTCGCAGCAGGTCCGCATGGTCGGTGTGCACATAGCCGGCGGCAGCCCACCCCTCAACAGCCACTCGCTGGATGCGCCCGGCACGCACCAGCGCCTCCAAGTGAGCATCCTGCAGGCGCGGCTTGGTCCGGAAGTAATCGTTGATCCACCGCGCTTGGGTCACCCCCAGTGCAGCCACAGCCTTCTCCACCCATACGGCTGCGAGCGCGTCTGGCGGCAACGCGGGTGCGGGCCGGCGCAGTGCAGGTGCCACCCGCTCGCTCAGGTCGTAGACGCGGTGAAAGTTGTCACGGCGCGCGATCATCAGTTCGCCCAGAGCAAACAAGGCTTCCAGCCAACGCTTTTCGTCTTTCCAGCCCCACCAAGCGCCTCCTTTGCCCTCAAGCCGCACAAAGTCAGACGACTTCACCGGCCCCTGAGTGCGGATCTGCTCCAGCAAGGCATCCAGCTGCGGGCGCTGGGCCACAGCGAGTTTCTGGGCATGGGCGATGCCCCAATGCGTGCGCCCCTCGCGGTTGTAGGCGCGGTGAAAGTGCAAATCATCAGCGGGGGCAAAACAGGCTTCGTGGGCCCAGGTTTCAAACAAGGCGCCACTGGCCAACGCGTCTTCCAGCCATGCCGGCGGGTAGTCGCCCAAGCGGGCGTGTAACACCAGATACGGGCTGCGCGCCACCACATGGATGGTGTCAATTTGCAGCAAGCCCATGCGCTGCACACTGGCCGCGATATCGCCTTCTTGTGCGGGGCGCGCAAGCGGTTGCAACAGGCCCTGCGCTGCCAGGTGCAGCGCGCGGGCTTGAGGCAGGCTGAGCGTCTGCAATCAGCTGCGCAGACGCGCTAGCAAACCGGCGGTGGAGCCGTCAAGGCCCGTGGCGTCGCCGCTATGAAGACGGGGCTCAATGTCTTTGGCCAGCACTTTGCCGAGCTCAACGCCCCACTGGTCAAAGCTGTTGATACCCCAGAGGCTGCCACTGACAAACACGCGGTGCTCTTGCAGCGCAAGCAGCGCACCCAGCGAGGCGGGCGTCAAGTCGTC
>JAIXVK010000135.1 GCA_027483085.1 Comamonadaceae bacterium
CATGCGATAATTCCGGCTGCTAGGAAACGTGACCGAGTGGCCGAAGGTGCTCCCCTGCTAAGGGAGTATGGGGTGTAGAGCCTCATCGAGGGTTCGAATCCCTCCGTTTCCGCCAAATACAAACCCTAAGTGATTGATTCACTTAGGGTTTTTTGGTTTTTGGCCTTGGCAATTTTCGGTGACCCAACATAAGGCCCCACAAAAATGAAATGCTTGGATTCGCTTGCTTTGGCCCGTATGACCATCAACATTTAAGTGTCATCTGGGTCTTGCCGCTCTACGCGCAGCAGCAGCCTCTAGTCTTTTTGGGAGTGTGTAACGGCGCTCAAGCAACTGGACTGTGAAATCAAGCAGGTCGTTCGCATCTGCTTCAGTCAGGGTGCCTCGATGTGCGCCATCGTTTCCATCTTCCTTCACACATAGAGCCAAGTCGTGCAACTCGGTAGGAAGTTTTCCATTGTTAAACAACCACTGAAGGCGCAGCCCAAGATCGCGTCGTACCTTAGCGTTCGGGCCGTTTGCATCTTCATTTGGTGGCAAAAGCTCTTGAGTAGCAAAGTCCACACATAGCCGGAACATAGTGCCTGCTGCGTTAGTGCACTTTATTGCGAGACAAGCAGTTCCTTCTCGGAAAGCTGATTCAACGTCTTTTGGCAAGTGCTCCGGCGGATCGATGCCCGCATCATCTTTAAGGCTGACGTAACCAATGACCCGGAAGTAGGGGTTTAGCGAACCTTTGAACTTGCTTATCCCCGGGTCTTCGTAAAAATCTCGATATGCATACTGGTCCACTTGGATGCCCAGCAGGGTGGCACGCTTGCAGTGCCTGCAGACGCTGTAGGCCTCGAATCTGCGTTGCCAGTCATTTCTTCCCTCTGCTATTTCATTGGCACCCAGTACATCAAATGTCGTTTTTTGTGCCCTACAACGCGGACAGTCCGCAACTATCTCAGCCATGTTCTGTTCCCTATGTTTTTTGCCTTGATTGCATGGAGGATACCCTCACATCACGTGCGTTTTCTCCTAACGGACAGACCCGCTGTATGAGGTGGAGGGGTGTCCATACAACGTGATCTTTTTAGCGTGTTTGATGGAACAGTATTACCTAGTTGTTCCATTCATTCCTTACACAAGCGTCTCCGCTGCATTTGCGTCCCGGAGCTGCCGATTGATCAGGCTCTGATATGGCACACCCATCGCACGGGCGCGCGTTTTGATGGCTGCCAGCGTTCCGGAGTTGATGCGAATTGAGATTTTCTGGGTCTTACTGCATCCCGGAGTGATCAGCGGTCGTGGGTGCGGTGGGACGCTAGGTAAGGTGGAAACATCCACTGCCCATAGGGCTTCCTCGTCTATGTCGAGGCTTGGCAAAGGCGCGCTCAAGTCCATGTTCAGGGCGCGTTCTAGGATGGCTGCAATTTCAGCGGGGGTGGGTTTCTTGGTTTTGCTCATGCTCTCCCTATAAGGTGTTTTCTAGAAAAACTGAAAAAAATTTCATGAAGGGCTACACACTTCCAGCGTTTTGGAGGAGGGGTATGAAGGTACAGGAAGGGGGTGCGAAATTGCATCCTGCACCCCCTTGTGTGTCTGCAAAATCGCTTCGTTCCGGCGGTCGCTCGCACCCCCTTCTCTCGCGACTCTTGCACCCCCTTGCTTCAGAGGGGAATAAGGGGGTGCGATGTACCCCCTATTTCGTATGGAAAAAGGGATACGGTGGACGGGGTGGGGGTGGACCATGCGCCGCAATTCCTAACTCGATTCCAAGACGGCTTCAGTCGTGTCAATCAGACGTGCGATTGCCTGCCGGGAAATGCTCTCCCCGGTCAGGGCAACCCAGTTCCGAGCAGTCTCAGCAGGTCGCCGGCCGGACAGCACGTGCGTACGCCAAATGCGTGCCCGGCGCTCTGCTACCTCTGCGGGAGTGCGTGCCCCAGACTTGTCTGGGTTCTCCATGGCACTGGTCAGCAGGTGCGCGCGGGTTTGCTCAAACGCGGCGGGCTGAAGCTCCAGCCGCGCGGCAAACATGCGACTGGTCGGCAGCATCATCAATTCTTGACGCTGTGCATCATCCAGCTCCAGCGCCCGCGTGGTGTAGCTGGATAGGTTTTGACGCACATACATGGCTTTGAATACCCGGTAGGCAACCTCCAACCATGCACCAGAACCCGGCGGAAGTGTGAATAGCTGTTGCCAGCCCCGGAACTTCGCGCAGTGCAGCGGGTTTCGTTTGGCAAGCCACAGTAGGTCAGCCAGCCAGGATATGAACTCCGCTTGAGCGTCGCTGCGGTTTGCAGGCCAGCGAAAGCACGGGGGAATATCGCGCTTGTCCAGATGGACATGGAGTGCCCACAGCGTCAACGCGTCGCTGGTCGTGCTGATTCGCAGAATCAGCTTTTGCGTGTCGGTGCCGGGTAAGGTGCTGACGCGGCGCTTCCAATCGTCCAGAGCGCCCGCCCGCCGTTTGAGTTCGACCAAGCGGGCGACAGAATGGACTGCCGGAGCGCTAAGGTCTTCAAGCTCGCCGTCCGCCAAAGGCAAAGGGACTGGCTCCACTGAGGTGTCAACCTCAGCAGAACCAGCCCCAGAGCGCCATGGCAGTTCGGAGGGGGTCAGCCTGCTAGGCATGCTCGCGCGTGGTCGTGAACGCTCCCCCCAAATTCCTGATCGAAGGACTCCGGCGGGTACACAACGAAGCCGCCATTGTTGCCACCCGCAAAGGCGAGCACGTCCTGCCCGTTGCACCGGAGAACATACATCCGCATTCCGGCATGGTCCACCATGGAAAGAATCTCGGATTGCTCTAGGATTTCTGCCAGCTCTTGACTATCGCCGCCGTCACCGCCGCCATAGGTTGTTACTTGCATGGGATTTCCTCTTCAATGTAGATGCATTCGCTGTAGTGGTGTGCCACGGGGCGAGAGTCGATCCAAGCTTGGACAGTTGAAAGAGGCCATCCGACGGCCTGATCAGACAACATGATCGGCGCTGGGAATTCGCCCCGGACACGCTGCCGGTCAAGCGTCGCCGGGCTGATACCTAGAAGTTTGCAGAGGTCGCGTTTTCGCAGCACGAGGGCGCCGTGTGTGGATTGTTTCGCCCCTGTCATTGCTGGTCACCCAGACCCTCCGCGAACCTATCGCCCTCGGTCTTGTAGTCGGGATCAAGCCGCTTAATGTCGTCAATCAGCGAACTTGGGCCGTAGGACGCCAGCAAATTGCGGCCAAGGCTGTAGATGCGGCTGGGTTTTTCCAACTGTTGCAACCAAGTGAGGTATTCCCAAAGCTCGTGCAGGTGGGCGGGAAACAGCTTGGCGACGGTTTGGGCCGGGGTCAGGCCGGTGAGGGTTTCAAGGCTTTTCAGCAGTTCAAACGTATCGTCGTCCAGCGCAATGGTGAAGCGGTTTGTCTTTGCCATAGAGGCTCCTTTGTTAAAGAGTCTCCATTGTAGTCACCAAAATGGTGACCATATACAAATTAATTAACAAAATGGTGACTTATGCTGCTTTTTTGCCCAACGCCACGACGGTGGCGCCCTTGACCACTGGGGTTGCTAAAAACTGACCCCATGACTCCATCATTTTTTGCCGCTTTTGGAACATGTCACCGCGCTGATATGCGGCTTCCACTGCGTCAGTAAGTGTGTGGGCTAGTGCCTTTTCGGCAAGGTCCCGTGGGTAGCTGGTTTTTTCAGCGACCCAGTCGCGGAAGGTGCTGCGCAGGCCATGGGGCACAGCTGTGAGGCCCATGCGGCGCATCACTTGGGTGATCGCCATGTCTGACAGGCGCACGCCTTTGGCGGAGGGGAATACAAGCTCGACACCCTCCATGCGCGGCAATGACTGCAGAAGCTCCACCATGGACGCAGTCAAAGGAACGCGATGCTCCCGGCCAGCTTTCATGCGGTTGGCTGGAATCGTCCAAATGCCCTTGTCGAGGTCGAACTCAGGCCAAACCGCGCCTCGTGTCTCCCCGGATCGGGTAGCAGTCAGCAGGATGAATTCCAGCGCCCGTGCTGCGATGCCTTTGCGTTGTTTGAGCTTGGCATGGAATTCGGGGGCGTCATCCACGGGGATCGCTTCGTGATGCACCACGGCGGTGGTCTTCTTGGGGGCGGAAAGTAGTTTGTCGAGGTGACCGCGCCAGCGCGCGGGGTTCTCTCCGGTGCGGTATTTTTTGGCAGTCGCCCAGTCCAAGACATTCTCAATTCGTCCGCGTACGCGGGTGGCGGTTTCGGTTTTGGCGACCCAGATGGGTTCGATGATCGCCATTACATGATTGTCGGTCACGTCTTTTACGTCCAAATTCCCGATGACAGGGTAAGCGTAGGCCTCCAGCGTCGCGGCCCATTGGGCGCGGTGTTTCGGATTCCGCCATTCCGGGGCTTTCGCCTCTATGAACCGTTCTGCGGCTTGCTTGAATGTGATGGCGCTGGCTTGCGCTGCCCTCAGTTGGCTTTGAGCGCGTTCGCGGGTCAATATCGGGTCTTCGCCCTGTTCGATAGTGGCGCGGGCGCTCCGGGCTTTTTCATAGGCTTGAGCAAGGGTCACGCCCGGATAGGGACCCAGCCCCATGTCCCGGCGCTTGCTGCCCACTTTGACCCGGAGAATCCAAGAGCGTGCACCAGTTGCGCTGATCTGAAGACTCAGGCCGGGCACACCGCCCACTGAAACCAGCCCCGGAGCCTTCAGGCGGCTGACTTCAAGGGCAGAGAGTTGTGCGGCGATCTTGGGCATACGTCCATCCAATCAGCACAGATGGTTAAACCCAACATCTAACCCAACAACCTGTGTGCGGTTGGATGATACCGGATGATTAGAGGTGAGGAAGGTTTTTTTCTCTCTTCACTCGGAGAATCGCAATTCGTGAGGAGAGTTGATGAAGGTTGAATGTCGGAAGAGTTCGGCGGAGGCAGACTCCGTTTCCGCCAAAAATGAAAAAAGCCCATGTCAATCATGGGCTTTTTTTTGTCCGAAATTCCGGATGGCAGGAGGTATTCACCATGCGCATTATTTTTCTGGACTTCGATGGCGTACTCCATAAAGCGACAGAGATCGTCGATTGGCCGACCTCCGGGCTCAGCCTGAGTGAGTTTTCCGAACGCTTGCAGCTTTTCTATTGGGCACCGTATCTGGCCGGGCTCTTGGAAGCGCACCCTGAGGTGCAAATCATCATCCACTCCACTTGGCGCAAGCAGTGCTCTGTAGAGCAAATGCAGGCCCTGTTGGGCCCACTGGGCCCCCGTGTATTGGGAATGACCCACCGTGGGTTGCTGCGGGTGGAGTCGATTGCTGACGCCATCAAACGCCACGATATTCAGGACTACCTTATCCTGGACGATGATGCAGGCGCCTTTCCCGGGGGCACGACCGGTTTGGTCTTGTGTGACCCACTCACCGGAGTTTCAGATCCTCACACTTTGGCGCGCATCGAAGCCTGGTTGAAACGCGCATAGCGCCTCATTGGGAGCGATGCTGGCACTCTGCTGGAGTTTTGCCGGCTACTTTTAAAAGGTGATGCCTGCCGGGTTAGAGGGGGAGGGCGCCGTTGGTCGGGGCAGCTCTGCCGGCTCGGTGGACGGCTTGGCCGCTTCTGGCGCTTTCGCAGGTGCTGCTTTCTGGATGCTCACCAGAGGCGTAGCTGCCGGATAGCGATAGGTTTTTGGCAGGATGGAGTCTTTCGGATAGCCTGCCGCATCCAGATACTGCACCCATTCCGCGTCTGAATAGCCTTTGAGTTTTTGCCCACCGATGGTGGCAAACGGCAACGTGGATTCGCCTGAGAGCCGTTGCAACGC
>JAIXVK010000081.1 GCA_027483085.1 Comamonadaceae bacterium
CGCCCGATGATCCGGTTCCAGCTCCGCGAAAGGGGCAAGCTTTGGCCATTGCTCTGGTGGTTCACGCCGATACCGCCGTAGCGCAAGCGCCAGCCGGAGGGCAGGGCGCTGGCGATCGGGAAAATGTAGATCAACTCGGGCTCATGGTCCGTTGCGCGGAAAGGGCGCGATAAATCCGCATTGAAAAGCTGCCAATACGACTGCTGGCTGTACGCAAACCACAACGAATCCAAGCGGTTGGGGTCGCCGCCCGTCAGCAGGCCCTGCGCCACTTTGGTCCGCACGGAGAGGTTGATACGCGTTTCGGTCTTGGTGTAGGCCTGAAAGGTACCCGTATGTCCGCTCGCCGGCGAGCTGGGTGCCGTATTGACGCTGTCGGAGCCGATGACTGCAAGACTCACAGGCCGATACCCTCTCAAGCCGAAGGTACCGCAGTCGCTGGCAGGCTCCAGCTCCCAGAAGCGCGATAGCGGCGTTGCGGAGGGGTTTTTGCAGCTCACCACCTCTAGGGGCACCGGGGTCTCGACAGGCGCCACAGACTCCACCAGCAAAGCGCCGGCCGTGGCGGGTTCAGGCTTTTTTTGCGCATGGCTAACCGCTGAGAGAGCCGAGAGTACGAGCAGACCAACAGCGAGGCGTTTGCGATTCTTCATGGTTTTTCGGCCGCACTGGCGGCTGTAGCAAGGGCTTTGGCGGCGAACTCTGCGCGCAGAGCACGCAGTTTTTCGCGCGGGTCTTCTTTCGCGGTCGCAGAGTCCAGTGCCATCTCGGCAATAAACCGGCTGGGCAAGGCGGCGACCATTTCACGGCCTTTCTTGCGGCGGCGGGTCCAGCTCACCGCCAAACTGCGCTGCGCGCGGGTAATGCCCACGTACATCAAGCGGCGCTCTTCCTGCAGACGGGCGGCGATGTCTTCATTGGCAGACTCATGGTCCAGGCTAGAGCCACCCAAGGTGTCTGCGCCGTCCCCCAGCTTGAAGGGCAACATGCCTTCGGTCACACCAACCAGCATCACATGCGGCCACTCCAGGCCCTTGGAGGCATGCAGCGTGGAGAGCGTCACCACGTTCTGGTCTTTTTCCCGCTCGCTGATGGTCGAGAGCAGGGCGATGGTCTGCGAGACTTCGAGCAGATTTTTGATTTCCCGCGTGTTGGTCACGCCGGCCGCATCGTCAATCTGACCGCCGCAGCGCTGGGCCATCCATTCGCAGAATTCGATCACGTTGCTCCACTTGGCAGACGCGGCGCCCTCACTGTCTTCTCCGTCGTAGAGGTGCTTTTCGTACCCGATCTCTTTGAGCCAATCCATAATGAACGCCAGCGCCGCCTCGGCGCCTTCGGTGTGGCGTGCGCGGTATTCAAGGTCGTTGATATAGCGGCCAAACTCATGCAGGCTGCCCAGTGCCTTGGCGCTAAGCACACTGGCGAGTGACGACGAAAACAGCGACTCAAACAGACTCAGCTTGTACTGGGTGGCAAACACCCCCAGGGTGCCCAAAGTGGTGTGGCCAATGCCGCGCTTGGGCGTAGTGACTGCCCGCAAAAACGCAGGGTCATCGTCGTTATTGCTCCATAGGCGGAACCAGGCGCACAGGTCGCGGATTTCCGCGCGGTCAAAAAAGCTCTGGCCGCCGGACACCTTGTACGGAATGCCCGCTTTGCGCAGCGCCTTCTCAAATGGCTTGGCCTGGTGGTTGGCCCGGTAGAGCACTGCAAAGTCTCGGAACTCTTTGTATTGCTTACCCTGGGCGTCTGGGACGCCCCCACCAATCCCGTTGGCGCGCAGGCTCTGTATCCGGGCAACGGCACGTTCGGCCTCGTGCTCTTCGTTGTCCGCGTCCACGACCCGCACCGGTTCGCCCTCGCCGAGTTCACTGAACAAGGTTTTCGGAAACAGCTTGGGGTTCGGGCCGATCACGTTATTGGCGGCCCGCAGGATGGCGCTGGTGGAGCGGTAGTTCTGCTCCAGCTTGATGACCTTGAGGGTGGGAAAGTCCACCGGCAGCTTCTTGAGGTTGTCCAGCGTGGCACCCCGCCAGCCGTAGATGGACTGGTCGTCATCCCCCACCGCAGTGAAGCGCGCTTTTTCTCCGACCAGGTACTTCAGCACCTCGTACTGGGTGGCGTTGGTGTCCTGGTATTCGTCCACCAGCACATGGCCCAACAGGTTCTGCCAGCGGGCACGTACTTCAGGAAAATCCCGCAGCAGCTTGAGTGGCAGACTAATTAAGTCGTCAAAGTCCACACTCTGGTAGGCCACCAAGCGTTCTTCATAGCGCGCCATGGCGGTGGCGATGATGCGCTCGTTGTCGTCCTCGGCGGCGGCAAGCGCCTGCTCGCTGTTCAGGCCTGCGCCTTTCCAGGCGCTGATAGTCCACTGCCATTGGCGGGCGGTAGCCGTGTCGATCGTGCCACCCGCATCTTTGATGATGCTGGTCACATCGTCACTGTCCAGAATACTGAACTGGGGTTTCAGGCCCAGCACCGAGCCGTCTTCCCGCAGCATGCGCACGCCCAGCGCGTGAAAGGTGCA
>JAIXVK010000251.1 GCA_027483085.1 Comamonadaceae bacterium
GGCACTTTCCTGACCTTCAGCGACTACAGCCGCAATGCCATTCGCATGGCTGCTCTGATGAAGCTGCGCGTGGTGCACGTGTTCACGCACGACTCCATCGGTCTGGGCGAAGACGGCCCGACCCACCAGTCCATCGAGCACGCTGCTAGCCTGCGCCTGATCCCTAACCTGGACGTCTGGCGTCCCGCTGACACGGCCGAAACTGCCGTGGCATGGACCGTCGCTTTGCAAAACAAGGCCAAGCCCACAGCGCTGCTCTTGAGCCGCCAGAACATCGCGTACGCCGCCAAGTGCGACTCCGTTGCCGCCCCTGATGCCTCCGGCATCGACTCCATCAGCAAGGGCGCCTATGTGTTGTCCGAGCCATCGGACGTGGGTATCAAGAAGAAGGCCCAGGCCGTGATCATCGCCACCGGTTCCGAAGTGCAGTTAGCGATTGCTGCGCAAAAGGTGTTGGCTGAGCGCAAGATTGCCGTGCGCGTGGTCTCCATGCCTTCCACCACCACCTTCGACCTGCAGAGCACTGAGTACAAGACCAGCGTGTTGCCGGCCGGCGTGCCCCGCATCGCGGTGGAAATGGGTTCCACCGGTGGCTGGTGGAAGTACGGCACGGCCGCGGTTGTCGGTCTGGATACGTACGGTGAATCCGCTCCCGCACCGGTATTGTTCAAGCACTTCGGTTTCACGCCTGAAAACGTGGCTGACACCGTCGAAAAAGTTTTGCGCAAGTAAGTAGCTCTGATTTTTGAGTCCGACAATTTTTTAATTGAAGAGAGAAGCAAATGGCAATCAAAGTAGGTATCAATGGTTTCGGCCGCATCGGCCGTATGGTGTTCCGCGCAGCGGTGCAAAACTTCAACGACATCGAAATCGTTGGCATCAACGACTTGTTGGAGCCTGACTACTTGGCTTACATGCTGCAGTACGACAGCGTGCACGGCCGCTTCAAGGGTGAAGTCACCGTGGACGGTGGCAACATCATCGTCAACGGCAAGAAGATCCGCCTGACCCAGGAGCGCGATCCTGCGAACCTGAAGTGGTCTGAAGTCGGTGCGGACATCGTGGTTGAATCCACCGGCCTGTTCCTGACCAAGGACACCGCCCAGAAGCACATCGACGCGGGTGCCAAGAAGGTCATCCTGTCTGCTCCTTCCAAAGACGACACCCCCATGTTCGTGTTTGGTGTGAACGACAATACCTATGCCGGCCAAGCCATCATCTCCAACGCGTCTTGCACCACCAACTGCCTGGCTCCCTTGGCCAAGGTGATCAACGACAAGTTCGGCATCAAGCGCGGCCTGATGACCACCGTGCACGCTGCCACTGCCACCCAGAAGACCGTGGACGGCCCGTCCAACAAAGACTGGCGCGGCGGCCGCGGCATTCTGGAAAACATCATTCCTTCTTCCACTGGCGCAGCCAAGGCCGTGGGCGTGGTGATTCCTGAGCTGAACAAGAAGCTCACCGGCATGGCTTTCCGCGTGCCTACCAGCGATGTGTCCGTGGTCGACTTGACGGTCGAGCTGAACACTTCTGCAACCATTGCCGAAATCAACGCCGAGTTGAAGGCGCAATCCGAAGGCGCTTTGAAGGGCGTGTTGGGTTACACCGAAGACAAAGTGGTGGCGACTGACTTCCGTGGTGACAGCCGCACCTCCATCTACGACGCAGAAGCCTCCATCGCTTTGGACGGCACCTTCGTCAAGTTGGTGAGCTGGTACGACAACGAATGGGGCTACTCCAACAAAGTGTTGGAAATGGCTCGCGTGGTGTCGAAATAAGGTTCACCCCCGTGGCGGCTTTGCCGCCTTCCCCCTTGCAGGGGGCGCTACCAGCAGCCCGGCTGAGCCGGTGCTGCGGTAGCCTTGGTGGAACTCCCCCTCATGCAAGCAAAACGCGCCTTCGGGCGCGTTTTTTATGGGCGGGTGGAGGGCGCTCTACTCGCACTCCGCGCGCAGCGCCTGCAGGTCCAGCAGCTCGATAGAGCCGCGTTGCGCCTGCAGCACTCCACGGGCTTTGAAGTCGCGCAGGATCTGGTTGGTGGTCTGGCGTGACACGCCGATCATCAAGGCCAGTTGTTCCTGGGTGACGGCCAGCACACGCAAGGTGCGGTCGCTTTCCGTGGCTTGGCCGTAGCTCAGGGCCATGGTCAGCAGGCGCCGTGCCAGGCGTTGGGGCGCGGGCAGCACGGTTTGTTCCTCCATGCTCACAAAGGCCAGGCGCAGTTTGTCGGCCATCAGCACCGCCAGGTCGCGCCAATGGGCAGGGTGCCGGGCGAGCCATGCGAGCAGTTCTTCATGCGGAATGTGCAGCAGGGTGCAGGCTTCGGCCGCATGGGCGTCGTGGGTGCGGGCAGATCCATCAAACACCGAGATTTCGCCGAACCATTGCGGGGGTGACAGCAGCACCAGTACTGCTTCGCGGGCCGCATCGCCTTCCCCGCTGTGGCCGGAAATGCGGATGGTGCCGCGCACCACCGCGTAGAGCCCGCAAGGCGCTGCCTCCCGCAAGAACAGCTTCTCGCCGGCTTGCAGGTAGCGTACCCGGGCCATAGCCAACAGGCCTTGGGCAAAGTCCGGTGGTAACTGGGCAAACCAGCGGCCGCTACGCAGCATGGGCAAATGACTCGTGATATCGGGCATGGCGTCGGGGCTAGGGCTTTCACTAGGTGGGTGGTGTTGTGTCGGCTACTTGACAGACGACAAGCATACCTGCGCCCATGATCCGCCCAAAGCCAAGGAGACACCTATGAAAACCCTCACCGACCATCTAACCCAATACGCTGCCTACCACCAGGACAGCCGAAACGTGGTCACCCACTTTGTGGGCATACCGATGATTGTTCTGGCCGTCACGATTTTGTTGTCGCGCCCTCAGTGGTCTGCTGCCGGGCTGCACCTCAGCCCTGCTGTGTTGGTGGCCTTGGGGTCCACCTGGTTTTACACCCGCCTCGATGCACGTTTTGGTGTCGTCATGGCGGTGCTGTTGGCCGCAGCGCTGGCGGCCAGCCAATGGTTTGCGGCGCAGAGCACCAGTGTCTGGTTGGGCTGGGGCATTGGCTTGTTTGTGGTGGGCTGGGCGTTCCAGTTTGTGGGCCATTACTACGAGGGCAAGAAACCGGCCTTTGTGGATGACTTGATCGGCCTGCTGGTCGGCCCCTTGTTTCTGGTGGCCGAGGTGGCCTTCCACTGGAACATGCGCACCGAAGTGCGCGATGAAATCCGCCGCCGCTTGGGCGCGGCCCCCGCTGCAACCGGCCTGGCAGCATGAGCTTTACCGCTGCGCTGCCCACCTTGTTGCTGCTGGCGCTTGCGCTGGTGATGTTCGGTCTGGGCCTGTCTTTGACCGTCCAGGACTTTGCCCGCCTGCGCGAACATCCACGCGCCGTGTTGCTGGCCCTCGTGCTGCAGATGGTGGCGCTGCCTGCAGTGGCCGTCGGGCTGATTGTGCTGTTGGGCGTGCAGCCCATTTACGCCGTGGGCCTGATGCTGCTGGCCGCCTCTCCGGGCGGGGTGTCGGCGAACCTGTTCAGCCACTTGTTTGGCGGCAATGTGGCGATGAACATTTCGCTAACCGCCATCAACACGGTGCTCTCCATTGTGAGCCTCCCCCTCATTGCCAACTGGGCCATTGCCACCTACTTGCAGACGGGTCAGGTGGTTCCCCTGCAGTTCGGCAAGGTGCTGGAGGTGGTGGGTGTTGTGATGGTGCCGGTGCTCATCGGTATGGTGGTGCGGCACCGCCAGCCCGGTTTCAGCGAACGCATGGGTTCGCCCATGAAGGCGTTCAGTGCGGTGGTGTTGGCTGCGTTCTCGTTGATTGCCATCGTCAAAGAGTGGAGCGCACTCACCGCATCCATCAACAGCCTCGGCCCTGTGGTGTTGGCCTTCAACCTGGCCAGCTTGCTGATCGGCTACTACCTGTCACGGGCAGCAGGGCTTGCCAAGCCGCTGGCCACGGCGGTGAGTTTTGAGATCGGTATCCACAACTCCACCTTGGCGATTTTTGTGGCGCTATCGGTATTGGGCAATCTGCAGTTGGGTCTGCCAGCCGCTATTTACTCGGTGAGCATGTATCTCACAGCAACCGCCTTCGGATTTTTGGTGCTGCGCCGCTCACCCCCGGAGAACGCACCGTGATGACGATCTCTGTTCCCCGCGTACTGGCAGCGGTGCTGGTGTCTCTTGTTCTGGCCTCTGCCGCCACTGCGCAAACCGCGGCTCCGACCAGTGGCGTTACCGTCGAGGGTGTGGTCTTTGAGAAAGAAGCCCAGGTGGCCGGCACCGCACTCAAGCTAAATGGCGCCGGTGTGCGGTCCAAGTTTGTCTTCAAGGTCTATGCGGCGGGCTTGTATTTGGCGGCCCCGGCCAGAACCCCTGCAGAGGTCTATGCCGCCAAGGGCCCCAAGCGTCTGAAGGTGAGTTTTGTGCGCGAGATCGATGCCACGACCCTGGGTAAAACCATGTCCCAGGTGATGAGTGACAACC
>JAIXVK010000321.1 GCA_027483085.1 Comamonadaceae bacterium
ATCCCTGTGTCCAAGGTCATTACCCTCACGGGTGTGATGACGCTGGTGCTGGCTCCGTTTGGTGCATTCGCACTGAATCTCAGCGCCATTACGGCTGCCATTTGCATGGGGCCGGAGGCACATGCCCGACCCGAACGGCGCTACACCGCTGCTGCGTCTTGCGGGGCCATTTATCTGGTGATCGGGCTCTTTGGTGCCGCCATTACCGGCGTGCTCACGGCCTTTCCTAAAGAGCTGGTGGCGGCGATTGCCGGGCTGGCGTTGCTGGGCACTATCGGTGGCGCCTTGCATACGGCGGTGCAAGACGAGCGTAATCGCGAGGCGGCCCTGATTACTTTTCTGGTCACCCTGAGCGGGGTGGTAATAGCCGGCGTCGGCTCCGCCTTTTGGGGTGTGGTGGCCGGCGTGTTGGCGCTTTTGGTGCAACATAGCGGTCGCGTGCCCCCAAGCAAGGCTTGACGGGCTCCGTTGCCTCCTTGGGGCAGCCCCCTTATTTTTTGCAAAGAGACAGCATGCACATTCTTTTCGTGGCCGATCCGCTGGAATCCTTCAAGATTTACAAAGACACCACCTTCTCCATGATGCGCGAGGCCCAGAAGCGCGGCCACCGCATCAGCGCTTGCGAGCCCAAAGACATCATGTGGCAGCGCGGCGGCGTGGTCACCGCCTATGTGCGGGATATCACCCTGACCGGTGAGCCCGATGTCTGGTTCACCGCAGCCCAGAGCAAGCCGGACGAACGCCCGCAGGCCATCAAAGATTTCGACTGTGTGGTGATGCGCAAGGACCCGCCGTTTGATAGCGAGTTCTTTTATGCCACCCACCTCTTGGAGCAAGCCGAGCGTGAGGGTGCCAAGGTGTTCAACAAGCCGCGCGCCTTGCGGGATCACCCCGAGAAGCTGGCGATTCTGGAGTTCCCCCAGTTCATCGGACCGACGTTGGTGACACGGGATGCTGAGGACGTGCGCCGCTTCCATGCCGAGCACCGCGACATCATTTTGAAGCCACTCGACGGTATGGGCGGCATGGGGATCTTCCGTGTCAAAGACGATGGTTTGAACCTCGGCGGCATCATCGAGACCCTCAACAAAGAAGGTGCCCAGACTCTGATGGTGCAGAAGTTTTTGCCCGCCATCAGTGAAGGTGACAAGCGGGTGCTGGTCATCGGCGGCAAGCCGGTACCGTTTTGCCTTGCGCGTATTCCCCAAGGGGGTGAGGTGCGTGGCAATCTGGCTGCCGGAGGCAAAGGGGTGGCCCAGCCGCTCTCCGACAGCGACCGTGCGGTGGCAGAGGCCTTGGGGCCCATCTTGGCCGCACGTGGCTTGCTTTTGGTGGGCTTGGACATCATTGGCGACAGCCTGACCGAAATCAACGTCACCAGCCCGACCTGCTTCCAGGAGATCACCGACCAGACGGGCTTCAATGTGCCGGTGATGTTTATCGACGCGCTGGAAGCGGCGGTGGCGGCTCACCCCGGCGTTTGAGCCTTTTCCTTTTTTTGAAAGGTCTGTATGTCTGAATCTACTGCGGTGGTGATGCCGGTGCCTGCTACCAACCCGGCGCCTTTGTCGCCTTTTCATCTGGCTTTTCCGGTGCACGATCTCGCGGCCGCCCGGCGGTTTTATGGCGAGACATTGGGCTGTCCCGAGGGCCGCAGTTCCCCGGATTGGATCGACTTCAATTTCTATGGGCATCAGATCGTCGCCCACCTCGCACCTAGCGAATGCGGCAGTGCGGCCCGCAGCGCGGTCGATGGCCATGGCGTGCCGGTGCGCCATTTCGGTATTGTGTTACCCATGGCGGATTGGGAGGTCATGGCATCCCGCCTGCAAGCGCAAGGCACGGAGTTCGTGATTGAGCCCTATATCCGGTTCAAAGGCGAGCCGGGTGAACAGGCGACCATGTTCTTCTTGGACCCCTCGGGCAACGCGATTGAGGTGAAAGCGTTTTCGGATATCGGCCGTTTGTTTGCCAAATAAGTCCGCATCGGGGGCTGACATAGTTCACAGATAGCCGGTTTCGCTGCAAAAGCGGCCAATCAGCCCCTAGCGGCAGGTGCGAGCTAGTCACACAATGGCTGCTGTAGCGCGCTGGCCAACCGGGTGCAGCGGCTCGCAATTCTTTGGAGACCGCCCCATGACATCACGTACTCTCGCTTCCATCCTGACTGCCGCTAGCCTCTTGCTCGCCGGCGCTGCCCAAGCCCAGCTCCTTGGCACGATCACGGCGTCGTCCACCAACGTCAAAGTGGGCGAGCCCGTGACCATCACGGCCAACATTGATGTGATCAACGCCAATTACTGCGGATTCGTGGTGGGCTTTGGTGATGGCACCTTCAAGGACGCCGTCAGCAACGTCAGCACCCCTGTGCCCTTGGTGATCACTCGCACCTTTGACAAGCCGGGCTCCTACCATGTCACGCTAGGCGGCAAGAACGTCCAGAACCATCCCAATTGCGGCGGCCCAGAGCGGGCGGTCGACATCACCGTCACCGGGGTTGCCAAAGCCGCCGCGCCCGTGGCGTCCGCTGCGGTGAAAGCGGCTGAGGTCTGCGAAAAGCCGTGGAAGCTGTCCGGCAAACTCAACGCCAAAACCGGTACCTTCACCTGTGCGGCCAAGGCCGGGACCGCATTCCCCGCTGTGAAGCCAGTGTGTAGCGGCGACTTGAGCTATTTTGAGAACAGCAAAAAAGGCCAGTACGGCTGCAAGCCTTAAGTGCGA
>JAIXVK010000352.1 GCA_027483085.1 Comamonadaceae bacterium
CACACGGACGGGATCCTGCGACGTTGTTTGGCCCGGTAGTTTTGGAGCCCGTAAACGAAGCAAACCCCTAGTAAAAGCCCGCCAAGAAAATAAAGAAACATTGCTGCGCCCTGAATGTGTGGTCTCTGGATGGACCCTTTTTCACAAAGTTTATCGGGCTTTTGCAACGGGCGCTATGGCCCACACAGACCAACGGAGGGTCTGGTCAGACTATTGACCCGCGCTTATTCGCCCGTTTTCAGGGCTGCTGGTAAAGCGCTTTGACGGCTTCTACCTGGTCTTGGAGCCGTTGCACCAATTCCGGATCGAAGTGTTTGCCTTGTTCGTGGAACACGTAGTCCAAAGCCTGATGGAAATCCCAGGCCGGTTTGTAGGGGCTGGCAGATACGAGCGAGTCCAACACATCGGCCAGAGCTGCAATCCGGCCCACCAGGCTGATTTCGCTTCCTTTCAAGCCGGCCGGGTAGCCGCTTCCATCCCACCGCTCGTGGTGTTCTTGGGCGATTTGGGCGCCCATGGCGTGCAAGCGTGAGCTCGATCGGGATAGCAAGGTATGCCCCAGGGTCGGGTGCGTACGCATGACCGCCCATTCCTCCGCCGAAAGCGGACCGGGTTTGCTCAAAATCTGATCAGGGATACCCGCTTTGCCCACGTCATGCAATGTCGAGGCGACCCGGATCATCTCGATCTCCGCATCGCTGCAACCGCTGGCCCGGGCGAGCAGGGCCGCCAGCTCCCCCACGCGCTCTATGTGGCGGGCGCTCTCAGTGCCTCGTCGTTCGATGGCGCCACCCAAGGTGGCGATCGTGTCCCGTTGGGTGCTTTGGGTTTCTTCCCGCAGCAGCAGGCTGTCGTAAGTGCTGGCCACATTGCGTGAAAAGAGTTCGAGTAGTTCGCGCGCCTGATTGGTAATCGGCTCCGGAAACTCCATGTAAATCAAGCTCTCGCTGCCTGCCTTGGTTCGAAAGTAGCCCGCGTAATAGCGCTCACCATGGCGGCTCACTTTTTCGCCCAGTGACTGCAATATGGCTGTTTTTACGACTTCTGGCAGGTTTTCTACTTCATCTTCCAGCATCAGCTCCGAAAATGCATCCGTTGCTGCGAGTACCTTCAGTTTGCCATGCCCTGCGTTGGCGGTGTAGGCAGACAAGCGGCTGGCGCACAAGCCTTCGCCCTGCAGATCCAGAAGGTGGTTTAACTGCGAGAGAACGGCAGATGCGAAGCTGCGCAAATTGTGGGAGTCGCCCACCTCGCTGATGGCTTCTATCGACCGCACCAAGCCCCTTCGGGCGTTTTCAAGTCGCATCAGATCCCGATAAGCCCTTAAGCCCGCGTAAAAAACAGTAATTAACTTGCGACGGGTCAGGTCGGTTTTTTCTTTGTAGTCGTTGATGTCGTAATCGCGGATGACCTGTTCTTCAGGGGCTTGGCCGGGTTGGCCGGTGCGCAGCACGATGCGCACATTCAGGTTGCCCAAGTCCTCGCGAATGTATTTTGCGAGGTCCAGGCCTGCGTGCTCAGACTCCATCACCACATCCAGCAAGATCAGGGCAATATCGTTGCGCTGGCCCAGCAAGGTGCGGGCTTCGGCGGCGCTGTAGCAATGGGTGAACTCCAGCCGTCGTCCATCCATTTCGAAATCGGACATGACCAGCTTGGTGACCTCGTGAACCGCAGGTTCATCGTCCACCACCAGAACCTGCCAAGGCTTTGACGTGTGGCCGTGCGTCTGCTCTGCCTCTTGTTCATCGCTGAAAACCAAATCATCTGTCATGACACGGGTCCCGGTTGGAATCGAATCACAGCAGTCTACTGGAAGTGACTGCGATACTACGTCTATGCAGTTACAGGAAATACTCTATACCCAAGGGTTTGGCACCCGCCGTGTGTGTGCCGGATTGGTCCAGCAGGGCTTTGTGCAGGTTTATATGCCGGAACAAGGCTCGGCGCCCGTCACCATTACGCAAGCAGCTATGGAATTTGTAGCGGAAGGGTTGCGCTTCCGGGTGCAGGGCGTCGACTGGCCCTACGCTGAACGCGCCTATTTGATGCTCAACAAGCCGGCCGGCACCGAGTGCTCGCAAAAGCCCTCGACCTATCCCAGCATTTACACCTTGCTCCCCAGCCCGCTGCGCTTGCGGCCGCAAAAGGCAGCGGTGCAGGGCGTTCAAGCCGTGGGTCGACTGGATCAAGACACCACCGGCATGCTTTTATTGACCGACGATGGCAAATTCATTCACCGGATGAGTTCACCCAAGCACCATGTCCCCAAGGTATATGAAGTCACGGTCAAGCATCCGCTCGATGAAAAGCAGGTCAGCAAGCTTTTGAGTGGTGTGGTGCTGGATGACGATCCCAAGCCCGTCCGGGCTGCTGCTTGCGAAGCGGTTAGTGAATTCCATCTGCGCATGACCCTCACCGAGGGCAAATACCACCAAGTGAAGCGCATGGTGGCCGCTGTCAGCAATCGGGTGGAGGGCTTGCATCGCTCCAGCATCGGTGGCGTGTCGCTCCCCGCGGACTTGCCCCCCGGCGGCTGGCGTTGGCTCACCACTGACGAAATTGTGGCTGTGCAAACCAAAGTGTGATGCGATGAACGCCGTACTTGATGCATTCTGGCGTTCCGTGGCCTATTGCCTGCACCCCAAAGTCATCTTGTGGTCGTTTCTGCCACTGGTCTTGATGGTGGGGGTGACGGCCGGGCTGGGGTATTTTTACCTTGACAGCCTGCTCAGCCAAGTGAACCTGCTGTTGGAGTCGATGGACTGGCTGCAAATGCTGTGGTCGTGGCTCGAATCCATGGGCGCCGGAAAGCTCAAGACCGTGTTGGTTCCGCTGCTGGTGATTCTGGTGCTGACGCCGCTCGTCGTAGTCGCCTGCTTATTGGTGGTGGCCACCTTGATGACCCCCATGTTGGTGCGCCTGGTTGCTCAGCGCCGCTTCCCCTTGCTCGACAAGCAAGGCTCCGGCTCTTTTCTGTTGAGCGCCGGATGGGCCCTAGGCTCGACAGTGGCTGCATTGTTCGCCCTGGTGGTGTCGCTGCCACTGTGGTTGATTCCGCCGCTTGTGCTGGTCATTCCACCCTTGATTTGGGGCTGGTTGACTTACCGGGTCATGGCTTTTGATGCGTTGTCCGACTTTGCCTCCCGTGCTGAGCGGCAAGAACTATTCAAACGCTATCGCTGGCCTTTGCTGGCGATGGGCGTATTCGCAGGCTATCTCGGTGCGGCCCCTAGTCTGGTCTGGTCATTCGGGTTTGTGGCGGTAGCTTTGGCCCCCATTTTGGTTCCGGTGTCGATTTGGCTCTACACCCTGTTGTTCGCCTTTTCGTCGCTGTGGTTCACCCATTTCGGTCTGAAGGCCTTGCAAGATTTGCGTGCAGAGCAAGCGGCTGCAATCAAGGTACCAGACACACCGCTGAATGTGGTTGACGTGGAGATCTTATGAAGTTTGGCGCGATCATCATTGGGGATGAAATTCTTTCCGGCAAGCGTGCTGACAAGCACTTAGCCAAAATCATTGAATTGCTGGGTGCCCGTGGCATCCCATTGGCCTACGCGCATTACGTTGGCGATGATCCACAGCGTATTACAGCGACGCTGAGCGACGCATTCGCTTCGGGCGACACCGTCTTTTCCTTCGGTGGCATTGGCGCCACGCCCGACGATCACACCCGGCAATGCGCCGCATTGGCGTCGGGCAAAGCCTTGGTGCTCAGTGACGCGGCACGGGATTTGATCCAAGAGCGCATCTTGGACGTTGCCCGGGAGCAAGGCCTGCCCTATGAGCCCGAGCGCCCAGATAATCTGCACCGCTTGCAGATGGGCATGTTCCCGGAGGGTTCCGCTTTGATACCCAATCCGTACAACAAAATTCCGGGTTTCAGTTATCCCGGTGTTGGGCAAGGGCGGGTCCACTTTGTGCCCGGCTTCCCCGTGATGGCCTGGCCGATGGTGGAGTGGGTTCTCGATAGCCAGTGCGCTCAATGGTTTCAGCAGGATGTGTGGCGCGAGCAATCGGTGATTGTCTTTGGTGCCATGGAGTCGATGCTGACCCCGCTGATGGAGCAGCTGGAGCGAAGTCATCCGGTCAAGGTCTTCAGCCTGCCGAGCGTGGACCATCCGCAATACGGCCGGCACATTGAATTGGGCGTGAAAGGAGATCCCGCTGTGCTGGTAGCTGCATACGCTGACCTGATGGCGGGCCTCAAGGCGCTGGACATGTCATTGGGCCCTGAATTGGTGCGATAACAAATTGCACCAATAAAGTGCGTCATTGATTGGTGCACCTTGGTGGTGCACCTTGGTGCGTTCATTGGGCTCTCACCCGTGACTTTCCGTATTTCGTGCTCGAATTGCCCGTTTAACGATGCAAAATAGAGTGGTTTGCCGAAATGCCTTTGGTGCGTGCTTTGGCACAAAAGCTGCATTAACTGCAGCGCAAATCTTTTTACAACCGTGCAACAGGAGTATTTGATGGCCAAGACCGTCGCAGATGTGATGAAGATGGTGAAAGAAAACGAAGTCAAGTTTGTTGACTTCCGTTTCACCGATACCCGTGGTAAGCAGCAGCACACCACTGTGCCTGTCTCGCATTTTGATGAAGACAAGTTCACCTCCGGCCACGCGTTCGACGGCTCTTCCATCGCCGGCTGGAAGGGAATCGAAGCTTCCGACATGTTGTTGATGCCCGATCCGGCCACCGCCAACATCGATCCGTTCTTCGAAGAAACCACCATCATCATGAACTGCGACGTGGTGGAGCCTGCTGACGGCAAGTCCTACGACCGCGATCCACGTTCCATCGCCAAGCGCGCTGAAGCCTACTTGAAGGCCTCCGGCATGGGCGACACCGCTTACTTCGGCCCTGAGCCAGAATTTTTCATCTTTGACGGCGTTCGTTGGTCTACAGAACCCAACAACACCTTCTACGAAATCGAAGAGTACGAAGCACCCTGGAACACAGGTTCCAAGCTCGAAGGTGGCAACCGCGGTCACCGTCCCACTGTCAAGGGCGGCTACTTCCCAGTGCCCCCAGTGGACAGCACGCAAGACATGCGCGCTGAAATGTCCTTGATTCTCGAATCTTTGGGCATTCCAGTTGAAGTGTTCCACCACGAAGTGGCGGGCGCTGGCCAGAACGAAATCGGCACCAAGTTCTCCACGTTGGTTGAGCGCGCTGACTGGACCATGTTGCAAAAGTATGTGATCCACAACGTGGCCAATGCCTACGGCAAGACCGCCACTTTCATGCCCAAGCCTTACCACGGCGACAACGGTTCTGGCATGCACGTGCACCAGTCCGTGTGGAAAGACGGCAAGAACCTGTTTGCTGGCGACGGCTATGCAGGTCTGTCTGACTTCGCGCTGTACTACATCGGCGGCATCATCAAGCACGCACGTGCCCTGAACGCCATCACCAACCCTGGCACCAACAGCTACAAGCGTCTGGTTCCTCACTTCGAAGCTCCGGTCAAGTTGGCATATTCCGCCAAGAACCGTTCCGCTTCGATCCGCATTCCTTTCGTGGCGAACCCCAAGGGCCGTCGCGTGGAAGCACGTTTCCCCGATCCATTGATGAACCCTTACCTCGGCTTCGCAGCCTTGTTGATGGCAGGTCTGGACGGCGTGGAAAACAAGATCCATCCCGGCGAAGCCGCCACCAAGGACCTCTACCATCTGCCTCCCGAGGAAGATGCAAAGGTGCCAACCGTGTGCCACAGCTTGGATCAAGCCTTGGAGCACCTGGACAAGGACCGCGCGTTCTTGACCAAGGGTGGTGTGTTCACTGACTCCATGATCGATGCCTACATCGACCTGAAGATGCAGGAAGTGACCCGCTACCGCATGTCGGTTCACCCTGTCGAATACGACATGTACTTCAGCTTGTAATCCCGGCGCTGCAAAGCACTGTGATGAGCAAAAAAGGACGGCGTGAGCCGTCCTTTTTTTATGGAACACTTGGACACATATCGCCACCTGAACCTCGGGGATACTCAGGGCCTTTGTTCCGGGGCACTTTTTGACGGATACTGAATCACAGCGCTTACCAAACCGAGCGTAGTTACTGACACAGCATGAAACCCACACTCCTGATTCTTTGCTTGACCGCCGGCACGATGCTAGGAGCCTCGGCGCAGGAGCGTATCTACCGGTGTGGCAATGAGTACACCAACACCGTTACCGAAGCGCAGGCCAAGACCTGCAAGCTTGTCTCGGGCGGCAATGTCACGGTGGTGCAGGGTCAGAAACCCGCAGCAGCAGCGCCTGGTGTGAAGGTGGCCTCGGCGCCGCCCGCCAGCAGCGCGCCGCGTATCGATAGCGCGGATCAAAAAGCCAAAGACTCTGATGCCCGTTTGATTCTCGAAGCCGAGCTCAAAAAGGCCGAGGCCCGTCAGATCGAGCTGAACAAAGAGTACAACAACGGGGAGCCTGAAAAGCTGGGCCCCGAGACTCGCAATCATCAAAAATACCTGGACCGGGTTTCCGAGCTCAAAGCAGCGCTGTCCCGCAATGAGAGTGACATATCGGGCATCCGGCGGGAGCTTGGTCGTTTGCCGGGCAGTAGCTCCAAGCAATAAGGCCCGGGCAAGTGCTTGCCTTTCCGGGCGGAGCCATGGACCCGGTTAATCAACTTCCTTTTTCCGCGGACAAGCCTCATGGAGCGATTCCATTCTTTTGACCTGCTAGCGACCTTGGTGGCAGTGGTCACGGCCGACGCGTCTGTGCAGTTCTCCAATGCGGCACTGGAAGATGCCTTGGGCATTTCGCGCAGGACCATCATCGGCTCCAACTTTGCCGACGTCTTCACCGAACCTGCACAGCTGCACAGCGCCCTCGAAGGTGCGTTGGACAATGCGTTTGCAGCACTGCGCTACGATGCGTGGCTCAAGCGTGCCGGGCTGGAGTCCATGCCGGTGCACGTCATCGTGACCCGCACCGAGGCATCCAACGACATCATTGTGGAAATGGTGCCCCAGGAGCAGCAGACCCGCCAGGACCGCGAAGAGCGACTCGCCGAGCAGGCCCAGACCAACAAAGAACTGATCCGTAACCTCGCCCACGAAATCAAAAACCCTTTGGGTGGCATTCGTGGCGCGGCGCAGCTGCTCGAGATGGAGATGGAGTCGCCCGAGCTCACCGAGTACACGCAGGTCATCATCCATGAGGCGGATCGCCTGCAGAGCCTGGTGGACCGCTTGCTGGCACCGCACCGCCGGCCGCACTTGGTGGGCGATGTAAATATCCACGAGGTGTGTGAGCGGGTGCGCTCGCTCATCCTTGCTGAGTTTCCCAAAGGCTTACGCGTGGTGCGGGACTACGACACCTCCATTCCCGAGTTCCGGGGCGACCGCGAGCAGCTCATTCAAACCGTGTTGAACATTGCCCACAACGCCTGCCAGGCCTTGGCTGAACGCATTGCTGCGGGTGACGGTTGTGTGACATTCAAGACCCGCGTGACACGGCAGATCACCTTCGGCAAACAGCGTTACCGGTTGGCATTGGAATTGCATGTCATTGACAACGGACCTGGCGTGCCAGATTCGATCAGAGACCGCATTTTTTACCCGTTGGTATCGGGCAGGGAAGGTGGTTCCGGACTGGGGCTCACACTGGCGCAAACCTTTGTTCAGCAACACCACGGTCTGATTGAAGTGGACAGCGTGCCGGGCCGTACGGACTTCAAAATATTGATTCCGTTACCGTAACAGACCGACAAAAACATAGGGTGCCACACAACATGAAGCCGATTTGGATCGTAGATGATGACCAGTCCATCCGCTTCGTGCTGGAGAAGGCACTGCTGCGTGAGCACCTGCCCACACGCAGCTTTTCCAATCCACGCGATGTACTGACTGCGCTGAGCACCGCAGCAGACGATGAAGGCCCGCAAATCCTGGTTAGCGACATCCGCATGCCCGGAGGCTCCGGCCTCGACCTGCTCGAAAAAGTCAAAGCCAAACACCCCGGCCTGCCCGTCATCATCATGACGGCCTTCTCGGACCTGGACAGCGCGGTCAGCGCCTTCCAAGGCGGCGCTTTTGAATACCTGCCCAAGCCATTCGACCTGCCCAAAGCGGTAGAGCTGATCCGCCGTGCAGTGGAAGAAAGCCAGCGCGAAGAAGTAGCCGAAGAGCGCATGGCCGAGTCCCCCGAAATGCTGGGCCAGGCGCCCGCCATGCAGGACGTGTTCCGTGCCATCGGCCGTTTGAGCCAGAGCAATGTCACGGTGATGATCACCGGCGAATCCGGCTCCGGCAAAGAGCTGGTGGCCCGTGCGCTGCACAAGCATTCCCCTCGCGCTGATGGTCCGTTTGTGGCCATCAACACCGCAGCCATTCCCAAAGACCTGTTGGAGAGCGAACTCTTCGGCCATGAGCGCGGCGCCTTCACTGGCGCGCAAACCATGCGCCGCGGCCGCTTCGAGCAGGCCGATGGCGGCACGCTGTTTCTGGACGAAATCGGCGACATGCCGTTCGAGCTGCAGACCCGTTTGCTGCGTGTCTTGAGCGACGGCCACTTCTACCGCGTGGGCGGGCACAGTGCCGTCAAATCGAACGTGCGCGTCATCGCAGCCACTCACCAGAACTTGGAGCAGCGCGTCAAAGACGGCGTGTTCCGTGAAGACTTGTTCCACCGCCTGAACGTGATCCGCCTGCGCCTGCCCGCACTGCGCGAGCGCAAGGAAGACGTGTCTATGCTGACCCGTCACTTTTTGCAACAAAGCGCCAAGCAACTGGGGGTGGAGCCCAAGCGTATTTCTGACTCCGCATTGGCCTGGCTCGAGGGCTTTGGCTTTCCCGGTAACGTGCGTCAGCTGGAAAACATCTGCCACTGGCTGACCGTGATGGCGCCGGCCCAAGTGATTGAGCGCAAAGACCTG
>JAIXVK010000213.1 GCA_027483085.1 Comamonadaceae bacterium
CTTTTTGCTCCAACCATGCACCCAAGGTGTGGCGCAGCAGTTTGCGGCGCTGGCTGAAGGCCACTTGCACCATTTCTGAAAACAAGGCGATATCGAGCACCGGCGGCTGCGCCAAGGGCACCATCCGCACGACCGCGCTATTGACGCGCGGCGGTGGGTCAAAGCACTCGGGCGGAACAAACAAGACATCTTCCATGGCGTAGCGCCACTGCAGCATCACGCTCAAACGACTGAAATCGGAGCTATCGGGTGCTGCCACCATCCTGTCGATCACCTCTTTTTGCAGCATAAAGTGCTGGTCTTCGATGCGGTCTACGTGATCCAACAGGTGAAAAAGAATCGGTGTCGAGATGTTGTAGGGTAAGTTACCCACCACACGGAGCTTGCCAGATCCGGTCTTGGCACCGGACTCTGGGGCAGCCGGAGCGATCTCAATGGCGCTGAAATCCACATTCAGGACATCTGACTCGATCACGGTGAGTTGAGGGTGACTGCGCAGCCGCTTGGCGAGGTCGCGGTCCAGTTCGATCACTGTCAAGTGCCCCAAACGCTCCACCAGAGGCTGAGTCAAAGCGGCAAGGCCGGGCCCGATTTCCACCACGGGTTGACCGGGTTGGGGATTAATCGCCTGCACGATAGCGTCAATGATGCCGGCATCCGACAGAAAATGCTGTCCAAAGCGTTTACGCGCCAAATGTTTCATAGCGGTGCCTCGCGCAGCTCAACAAAAGCCCGGGCGCGAACATCACGCGCCCAGGCGGTGTAGGCCTCTTCGTAGCGGCTTTGTCGCAATTGAGCACGCACTGACTCGCGAACCTGTTGGGGACTCAGTTCCACACGGCGACGATCATTCAGTTGAATCAAGTGCACACCAAACCGCGACACCACGGGTGGGCTGACCGCACCTTCTTCTTGCAAGCGACCCATGGCTTCCTCAAACTCCGGCACAAACATCCCCGGGGAAGCCCAGCCCAAATCGCCACCCTGCTCGGCAGAGGTGTCTTGCGACATCTTGCGCGCCATGCTGGCGAAATCCGCTTGGCCACTGACAATCTGTTTGCGTGCATCGCTCAATCTCGCGATCGCCTGTGCATGCGTCATTTGGGCATTGGTACGCAACAAAATATGCCGTGCACGGGTCTGCACCATCGTCACCACCAGGCGTTCCGGCGCTTTGCGTTCTATCAGTTTCAAAATGTGAAAGCCTGCGCCGGTGCGCACCACATCAGAAACCTGACCCGGCTGCAGGCCCTGAGTCGCGGTCACAAAAGCGGGGGGCAAACGGTCGCCGCGACGCAAGCCGATTTGCCCACCATTTCGGCGATCCGCTGCCGAAAATTCCTGGACCAACGCATTGAAATCTTCACCGTTGCGGGCACGCTGCATCAGTTTTTGGGCTTTCAATAACAAGGCCGCTGCTTCTTCGCCGTTGGCCTTCTCGGGCAGCACCAGCAAAATCTGGGCGAGGTTGATTTCCTGGGTAAACGGATCCGTATTCGTCGCTTGCTGTTCTTGGATCGCCCGATCGACATCCACATCCGAAATACGGATGGACGACTCCACTTCGCGTTCGTGGAGCCGGTTCAAAATCAGCTGATCCCGCAAATTGTTACGGAAGCTGGTGACAGAAAACCCGTCATTGGCGGCCTTTTGGCGAAGCGCATCCACGTCCAACCCATTCTGGCTCGCGATGTTTTGCTCGGCCCGGTCAATGGCGACCGCATCTATCCGGATACCCTGCTCCCGCGCCAGTTGCAGCTGAGCCCGGTCATTGATCAGCCTGTCCAAGACCAAACGACGCAATTCGTCAGCCCCGGGCACAGGGCGCCCCTGCTGGGCCAGTTGCTGCCCGACACGACGGACTTCAAGGTTCATTTCTTGAAAGGTGATCGGCTCAGAGTTCACGACTGCCACGATGTAGTCTGCGGCTTGGCTGGTCTGTGCCATCGAAGCAGGTACCGACACGGTCAGCATGCAGGCCAGGGCCAACGCCCTTACACAAAAATTCATGGTTTTCATTCGTAGTTACTAAAGCGGCTGTTATTGGAGCCACCTGGTTCCCGCAAGTTCTGGTAACGCGAAATATTCGATTTCAAGGCCTGGAGGGGGCTTACCCCGACGCGGGTAAATCCCACAAACTCCAGTTCAAATTTGATGCTGCTGGTCGACGAACTGGCGCTCGTCTGCACCCGCCCAATCACGACCCGGGCAAGCCAACAGCCGGCATCGTACTCGACACCCAACAGGGTATCGACCATACGGTTCTCATTCAAGCTGTAGTTCAGGCGCCCCACTCCGTAGTAGCGGCCCTCACCCAAGCCACCGCCGGGAACTGCTGCGCTGCCTGCATCGCCCCAGAGATCATTCAGGGGCCACTGCCAACTCACGTCAATTTGCTCGCTCACACCCCGCTGGAACCGATAAGCCGCATTCAGCACACGATAGGGCGAAGGCGTATAGCGGGCGCCGACGGTTGCACGGCTCGACTGCGAGGTCAAGGGGTTGTACTGCACCGTAGAATCAAATCCCCATTGACGCGACACGTTGACCCCGGCCCCGAGCAGAATGTCGCTCCAACCGGCCAACGCGGGTTCGGCTGCGGGGCTCAAGGTCACCCGTTGGTCTTCAAAACGGTAACGTTGCGCAACGCCGAAACGCGCCAATTGCTCACCGGTTTGCGCATCCAAAAAGCGGGTGGTCAGACCGAAGGTCGCCAGATTGTTGTCTGAAATCTTGTCGTGCCCGACGTAGGCATTTTCGGTAAAGATGCTGGCAAAGTTGAAGTCGCTCGCAGCGGTATCGTAGTTGGGGAGGTAGCTCTGGTTGCGGTAAGGGGTCCGGACATAAAACAGCCGCGGCTCCAAGGTTTGGGTCATAGCACGACCATTCCACCCGGTGTCGCGCTCAAACACTAAGCCACTATCCAGGCTGAACGTGGGCACGGTACTGTCAACCGACCGGTTGCCGGTAGAAATAGCCGAATCGAACTGGTAGACCGATGTGTGCAGCTGAAGCTTGGGGGTCACAAAGCCCTCAGGCGCAATAAAAGGCCGGCTCACCTGGGCCAAGCCGTACATCCGCTGGGCATTCGGCTGCTGCGTGAGCGCACGATCCGACTCAAACTGCGACAGGTCGCCCTGCACAGACCAATCGAAGCCACGATCATTGAGCTGGCTGCGCAGCACATTGAGCTGGGTCAGGTCATAGGGAGGGGTGATCACCGATGTGGAAGACTGCAAGGTCTGCCACCGCAACGCCCGACCCGTCACCGTATAGCCGGAGCGGGACCAGGTGGTCACCGCATCGTTGGCCAATGTTCGCGAGGTCAGGGCACCAATACTGGCGAAATCGCTCCAGTAGTTGTCATCGCTGACCCGGTTCAGATTGAGCGTGTACGCCGCATTTCCCAAGTCCGCGCCGAGAGTACCCGTTTGGTTCAGTGTGGCGCCCCAGCGATCTGCGCTGCGCAGTTTGTCAGCGGGCATGTAATTCCCCCGCAAGACACCGGAATAGGTGGGCTCGAGGTAGCGGAACTCGCCGGCCACAGTCACGCCACGCGCGGTCATCACGGTTGGGGTGACCGTGGCATCCCGGTTGGGCGCGATATTCCAGTAGTAGGGAACACTGACTTCGGTACCGTTCACATCCCCCAAGCCAATGGTGGGCGGCATCACCCCGGACTTGCGGGCATCACTCAGCGGAAAGCTGATGGCCGGAACCGGAAGGATGGGCACATCCATGAAATGCAGATAAGCACCATGCGCAATGCCGACGTCCTCTCCACTGTCAAACTCAATGTCTGCTGCGCGGAGCACCCATTCGGGGACCCAATCAGGCCCGGGTTTGCGGCGGCAGGTGGTATAGGTTGCGCCATACACCACGGTGCGGCTTTCATCCAGGAAAACGGCTTTCGAGGCATCCCCGTGCGCGCCGTTTTGGAGAAAGCGGTATTGGGGCGACTCAAAAGTGCCTTCAAAGGCC
>JAIXVK010000499.1 GCA_027483085.1 Comamonadaceae bacterium
TACAAACCGTGGTCTTTGAGATATTGGATTTCGGCTGCCGTGGTCATGGCGCACTCCTGAAAATTGCAGTGGGATTGGAGAATACTGCAACGCAACAAAAGTGCCAAGATTTTTAAATAGGGTCTGACCCTATTTAATTTGACCTAAATTAACGTCTAAATTTATTAGGGTCATATCAATTTGATAGCGACGAGCGCTTTATTTACCTGCGTAAATGCACTCTTCGACTAAGAATTGACGTGGAGAGCTGGCCGGCCGGGGGCTTTTTTAGTGAGTCGACGGGCGCTGTTTTTTTGCAAATCTGCGACAAAAGCAGCATCGCCCAAGGCCCATCCACCGATCACAGCGCCGGTGATTTCACCCAATTGCACTGAATTGAGGCCCTCTTGCACCGCGGCTTGGTATTGCGCCTCCCGGGCAAACGGGGTGTTACCTAAACCCCAATACGCCGGATGTGTCGCAATTCGCTTGTCCACTCGGGCGCCGCTGTAATGGGCATGGGTCGACCATGCATAGTCCGCCGGCGTAGCCCCCTCACCGTGTCGCAGGGCGTGGGTATCGAAGTAGGTCAAAACAGGGAGCAGATAGCGCGGCTCCAGCACTGCCGATTTAAACCGCCCTTCCCACAGGGTGCCGCGGCGTTCGTATTTGCCGTTGAAGTACCTGACATAGCTGCGGCCCAAGGACTGCATCAAGCCTGGCAAGCCTTCCGCACCCGCGGGCGTCACGAGCAAATGGAAATGATCTGCCAAGACCACATAGCCATGCACTGCGACGTGATACGCCTCGGCAGCGCTGTAAAGCGCATTCAGGAACGCTTCAAAATCCTCCGTATCCCGGCAGACAGCTTGGCCATGGGCCCCGCGCTGCAACACGTGGTGCAAGTGCCCTGCAATCGATAGTCTTGGAAGTCGTGCCATGGCGGAGGATCGTAGCGGATACCCGACCCTCTATCGGAACTACAAGGCACGAACCGGCAATTGGTACTGGGGAGCGCCCATCAAATCAATGCCACAGGAAAGGTTCTCCAGCCAGTCCAACAACTGCGGTATCGCCGGGCCCACCAAGGGAGCGCCATGCTGCGGGGCAATCATCCGGATATCCAACGCGCGCACCATCTTGACCCACAGCTTCAGAATTTTGTTGCTCACCATGTACCGCCGGTGGAAGGCCTCCATTCCCGCGGGCATGGGCTGCAAGCTCTCAATAGAGCGCTTGGCATCCTGCCCACCCACCATGGATACGCCCAAATCACCTGAAAACAGGATTTTGCTGATCGGGTCGTAGAACTGGAAATTTCCTTCAGCATGCATGAAGTGGGCAGGTAGTAACAAGAGCTCCGAGTTGCCCAAGCGCAAGATGCCGCCCTCGTCGGGGATCGGCTTGATGCGATCTTCGGTTTTCCCGACTTTGCAGAAATGGGGTGCAAACCGCGCCCAAAGCTGGGAGATCAGTAACTTTGCAGAGGTGGAAGTCATCCAGCGATCGAGGGACGCGATGATGTCTGGGTCGGCATGCGATGCAATGATGTAGTCCAGATGCTGAGGCGCCACGTATTCACGCATCGTGAGATTCAGCGCGTTGAACGTCATGTTGCCACCGGGGTCAATGATGGCTGCCTGCCCGTGATTGACAATGAGAAACTGATTGGCCTGTACCGCCTCTGCCTCGTCGGTCACCAGATCGGAAAACATGATGCAGCAATGCTGCGGACTTTTGAAGAGTTCAATTGCCATGGGGGTGCCCTATGAAAAATGGGCGCTGATGCGCCCATTCAAAACCCCATTGTGAAATCTATCGCCAGCGAAGGCTCTGATTCAAATCAATTCTTGGGCGCCTTGGTAACGCGGACTTTGGAGCCGGTGGTGACCAACACCACAGGATCCCCAGCCACCAACTGCTCACCGCCTTTGGCCTGAACAATGGCGCGGCGGTCGCCGTTTTTCAGTTGCACCAGGATTTCAACCGCTTCTTCCTTGGTGGAGAAACGCTCAATCGCATTACCTGCGGCTGCGCCGGCTACGCCTGCAAGTACGCCAAGTACTTGCGCTTCGCGCTGCACGCCACTGCCGCTGAAGCCCCCAATGGCCCCCACGACTCCGCCTACCGCGGCGCCCACGCCGGACTGGTTGCCATCCACCACGACATTGCGAATGGACAACACGACCCCATCCTGAACTTGCGCCAAGCGTTGGGAATCGCCACGCTGAATCACATCAGGGCTGCTGCTCGCACATGCACCCAACAAGGCCACCGTTGCACTGATACCAACCCATTTCAACCACTGCTTCATAACAATCTCCAATTTGCAAAACATGTCTCTCAAGACCAGCTAACGCCTCAGGCCCCGGATCCGTTGTCAAGCTGATTGTCCACGGGCAATGTAAACCGTGTGTCAAGCAGGGCCAGAAGACCAAATTCTTGCAAGATGGACTTCAAACGCTCGGCCGCCTGCCGCTTCTTTTGGCCGGTGTAGCGCGCCAGAATCAACTCGTTTTTCATGCTGTGCTCCCAGCCCACCAGCTCTGTGACGGTCACTTGGTAGCCATGGGCTTCCAAATACAAGCAGCGCAACACATTCGTAAGCTGGCTGCCCATTTCACGGGTGTGCAACGGGTGGCGCCATAGTTCGGCCAGGGGTGTGCGTGTCAGGCTGAGCGCCTTGCTTTGACTCAAGTGCCGTGCCAACTCTGCTTGGCAGCATGGCACCAGCACGAACGCTTTGACCCGCTTTTCCAACCCGAACGCGATCGCATCGTCCGTAGCGGTGTCGCAGGCGTGCAGGGCTGTGACCACGTCAAAGGTTTTGGGTAACTCTTCGAGCTGTGTCGCCGCCTCTACGCTGACGTTCAAAAAGCTCATACGGTCAAAGCCCAGCTTGTCAGCCAAAACCCGTGATTTATCGACCAGTTCGGCCCGGGTTTCGATCCCATACAGGTGGCTCTGCGGGAGGTGCTTGAAGTACAGGTCGTAAAGAATGAAGCCCAGATACGACTTACCGGCGCCGTGATCCGCGAGGGTGAAATTTCCGCCGGATGCTTGCGGCAACTCATTCATCAACTTTTCGATGAACTGGTAGAGGTGATAGACCTGCTTGAGTTTGCGACGGGAATCTTGGTTGAGCTTGCCCTCACGGGTCAGGATGTGAAGCTCTTTGAGTAGCTCCACCGATTGGCCGGGGCGGATCTCCGGGATCTGCCTTTCAGGCAACGCTGGCGCACCACTTTGACCGGGGGATATCTTGTTTTTTTTCATTTTGTTTCTTCGGGATGGGGGCCCGCAGCAGAGTAAGCCGCCACATCGAGCGCCGCCCACCCCTCTGCGCCAAGCGCCTCGAGGGCGGCAATATTGCGGGCATAGATCTGCTCAGCGTCGGGAAAAGCCTCAACAGCTTTGTCGATGCTGGCCTCGCGCAGCAAGTGCAATATCGGATAAGGCGCACGATTGGTGA
>JAIXVK010000500.1 GCA_027483085.1 Comamonadaceae bacterium
AGTGCAAGGATGTTGGTTTGGAACGCAATGCCGTCAATGACACCGATGATCTCGCCGATCTTTTTGGAAGACTGGGCAATGGACTGCATGGTGTGCACCATCGCATCCACATGGCGGCCGCTTTCCAGTGCGGCGCCTGATGTTTCGTTGGCCATAGCGCTGGCTTCGCGCGTGTGCTCTGCATTGAGCTTGACGGCGCTGGCAATTTCTTCTGTAGAGGCGGCGGTCTCTTCAAGGTTGCTGGCTTGCGCCTCGGTACGCGCGCTCAGGTCGGAGGTTCCTGAGGCAATCTGCTCCGACGCAGAGGCCACCTGCTCGCTGCATTCATGAACCAAGCCGGCCATGTGGGTCAGGCTGTATTTCATCCGCAACATGGCGGCCACTACGCTGTCGGCTTGCTGTTGGTGCGCAGGGATGATCACGGTCAGGTCGCCTTTGGCAATCGCATTCGCGACCCGGACCACTTCCGCCGGCTCGCCTCCCAGTTGGCGGGTCAGGCTGCGGGTAATGACGGTGGCGATGCCCAAGGCTGCGAGTACGGCCAGGACGGAGAGCCACAGGGTGGTCTGTATGGCTGCTGCGCCCTCAGCTTTGGCGAGCTGGCCCTCAAGCGCGATGGTGTCTGACTGGCCCTCGAGCAGGGCATCGGAGGCAGCGGTCAGCTTGCTGAGTGGGCCCCGCACATTCTTGACCAGGTATTCACCTGCCTCTTGTGTATTGCCTGTCTGGATGCGCTTGACGGCTTCGTCTCTAACCGCATTGAAGGCAAACAACGCCTCTTCAACGGGTTTTAAAAGTTCCAGCTCTTTGGGGTTGGCGATGGTTTTCTTTAACTTTCCAAACGCATCGTCCGCAGCCTTTTGACCTTGGGCGACCCGACTCAGGGTGTAACTCGCTTCTTCCGCATTGCCTATGGCCAACCCGACCACAGCAGCCCGCATATTGCGAACCTGCACATTGATGCCCAGTTGCAGCTCGGCGGCAAGGATCACCTTGACCACGCTTTCATCCACGATGTGGTTGACGTTGTCATTGATATTGCCTATCCGGTAAATGGCAGTGCCACCAATGACCAGAAGCAATGCGATCAGCAGGCCGAAGCCTGCGGCCAGCTTGGTGCTGACTTTCCAAGAACCAAATGTTGGCATGGCACCCTCCCTGTTTTTGTAAGCACATGCTAAGCCTTGTGCTGCCAAGTGGGAAGTCCCTAAACCTTAAAAGGTCTGATTCGGGCGCGCTTGCGGTTGCAGCGGCCAGCGGGGCGCGCTGCCCGATCGAACAGAATTAGCTCAGCATATCCAAGGCCAGTGCTTCCGCCACTTTGATGCCATCTACGCCAGCCGACAGAATGCCACCGGCATACGATGCGCCCTCGCCTGCGGGGTAGAGGCCACGCACATTGGTGCACTGCAGGTCCTCGCCGCGCGGAATCTTGATGGGGCTGGAGGTGCGGGTTTCCACACCGGTGAGCACCGCATCGGCCATGTCAAAGCCTTTGATCTTGCGGCCGAACACCGGCAACGCCTCGCGCATGGCCTCAATGGCGTAGGCGGGCAGGGCAGGGGCTAGGTCGCCCAGCTTCACGCCGGGTTTGTAAGACGGCGTGACGCTGCCGAACTCGGTGGAGGGCTTGGCCGCAATAAAGTCGCCCACCAGTTGGCCGGGCGCCTCATAGGTGCTGCCTCCCAAGGTGTAAGCGCCGCTTTCCAGCTGGCGTTGCAAGGCAATGCCCGACATCGGGTGAGCGGCCTTCGGGTCTTTGGCCTTCAGGGCGGTGGCTTCTTCTGCATAGCGCTTGCCGCGCTCGGGGCCGAAGGCGTGCACAAAAGCGGCCTCGCTGTCCGGGTAGTCGGGCGGGTCGATGCCCACCACCATGCCGGCGTTGGCATTGCGTTCGGCGCGCGAATATTGGCTCATGCCGTTAGTGACCACGCGCTCCGGCTCGCTGGTGGCGGCGACCACCGTGCCCCCCGGGCACATGCAAAAGCTGTACACCGCTCGCCCGTTGGCGGCGTGGTGCACCAGTTTGTAGTCGGCAGCACCCAGCAGCGGGTGGCCTGCGTGCCGGCCCCAACGGGCGCGGTCGATCACGCTTTGCGGGTGCTCGATGCGAAAGCCCACAGAAAACGGCTTGGACTGCATGGCGACTCCGCGCTCGTACAGCATGGCAAAGGTGTCACGCGCACTGTGACCCAAGGCCATGATCACATGGCTCGTGGGCAACTCATACACACTGCCGTCTTGAAGGTTTTCGACCTCTAGCCCTCGAACTGATTGCGCAGAGTGCTCCTGATTTAGTAGCAAATTATTCACGCGCTGCTCAAAACGGATTTCGCCGCCCAGGGCAATGATTTGTTCGCGGATACCCTCCACCACCTTCACCAGCTTGAAGGTGCCGATGTGCGGGTGCGCTTCATACAGGATTTCGGAGGGCGCACCGTATTGCACAAATTCGTGCATTACCTTGCGGCCCAGAAAGCGGGGGTCTTTGATCTGGCTGTAAAGCTTGCCATCCGAAAAGGTACCTGCGCCGCCTTCACCGAACTGCACATTGCTCTCGGGTTTGAGCGTTTTTTTGCGCCACAGTCCCCAGGTGTCTTTGGTGCGCTGGCGCACGGTGGTACCGCGCTCCAGCACGATCGGTTTGAAACCCATTTGGGCCAGCACCAGCGCCGCGAACATGCCGCAAGGCCCGAAGCCCACGACGACCGGGCGCAAGGGCATGTCTGCGGGAGCCTGGGCCACCATGCGGTAGGCCATGTCGGGCGTGGCACTGATGTGCGGATGGTTGGCGTGCCGGATCAGCAAGGCGGCTTCCTGCGCCGGGTCTGCCAGTGTCAGGTCCACGATGTAGACCGCCAGCAGGTCAACCTTTCGGGCGTCAAAGCTGCGCTTGAAGATGTGCAGGTCGGCGATGTCGGTGTTCGCAATGCCCAGCGCTTGGGCGGCCAACGCTTGCAGGGCCTCCACCGGGTGGGCTACCGGGGCGCGGTCGGCTTCGGTTTCTGCGGGCGCATCAGCGGCGCGACGCGCCTCCACGGGCAGGGCGGAAAGGGGGAGTTTGAGTTCGGTAATTCGGATCATGGCACGGGCTCGTGGTTATCAAGCAAGGCCCTGATTTTACGCGGGCTCGGTCAATGCAGTCCGGTGCGCGGGGTGGCCGAGGGGCTGTAGCCAAAGAGTTTGCGGTAGTCGCTCGCGAACTGGCTGAAGTGCCAGAAGTTCCAGTCAGCAGCCACGTCGCGCACGGTGGCGCGCGGGTTGCCGCGCAAGTCGCGTCGCGCACCGTTGAGGCGCAAGATGCGCAGCGTTTGCACCGGCGTCATGCCCAGCACGTCTTCAAAACAGTACTGCAGGGTGCGCCGGCTCACATGCAGCTGCTCACACAAGTCGGGCACGGTCACGCTCTGGTCGTGATGGGCCAGCAGGTAATCCCGCGCTGCGGCCACGATGCGCTGGCGGCGGCTGAAGCTGTCGCGTACCCCGGCATCCACCACGCTGGTGTCCAGCAAGGGCAGCAGGGCTTCCAGGGCATGGGTTTGCGCGTGCGCCGGATCGGCCGGCACTCCGTGATCAGGTTGCAGCAATGCACTCAAGGTGTGCAGGCACTGCTTCAGTGCTGCCGCAGAAGGGTGCAGTATTTCGGCGGCCTGCAGCCGGCCCCAGTCCACATCAAAGCCGAGCGCTTGGGCGGCGCTGTGCAAGGTATCTTGCCGTACCACCAGGCCGAAGATGGTGTAGTCGGCCGGCGTCACCAGCTCAAACTCTTGGTGACCCGGGCGCACCAGCACACTGTGGGAGGCCACCGTGCG
>JAIXVK010000205.1 GCA_027483085.1 Comamonadaceae bacterium
ACCAGCCCTGCCACCACCACCAGATGCAAGGCCATGCCGAGCCAGGCGCTCGCACCGAGCGACTCTTCTCCCATCGCCAGCGCTTTGACACCGAAAAACGGCTCCAGCCAAGGCGCCAAGCCGGGCGCTGCGCTGGCCACCAGGGCCGGCAGCACCACCCCCAGCACAAACAGCGTGAGCAGCGTCATGGCGGTGGGCTTGCGGCTGGTGTTGCGCAAGGCAAAGAAGTGGTAGATTCCGCAGTCCCGCAGGGTGTGCAGCAGGGCCATCCACATCAGCCCCTGGAGCGCGGGCACATCGCGGGCAACCTCACTGGCAGCACCACCGGTGAGCGAATAGGCCACCAGGCACACGGCGGCCAGCGCCCAACTCACCGGCCACAAGGGCAGGGCCTGCCAGACCCGGCGTGCCGGGCTGTGCGCGCGGTGGTAAAGCACGGCCTGCCAGACGAGCCGGTTGTTGGACTCGGTGAACAGCGCCCCGTAGGTGGATGCCAGCGCGGTACACGCCAGCGTCATCCACAGCGGCGCGCCCCAGCCGGGGGTCGGCATGAAGCCGGCGATCACCCAGCCCAGGCCCAACACGCCCAGTGCCCAGGCCCAGGGCACACCGCGCACCATCAGCTGCTTGCCCATGCTGCGCCACAGCGCCAGCAAGCCTAAGCCCAACAGCAGCAAGGCCACCAACAAGGATTGAATAGACAGGGGCAAGCCCCAGCCCCACCAGCTGCCCAGACCCTCGCGGTCCGGCGAGCTAGGGTCGCGCAGCACCATGAAAATCACCGGCAAGGTTTGCAGCACCAGAAACACACCGAACAGGCGCCCGGCCATGCCACTGGCTTTTTCCGAACGGATATCCAGGGTGTGCAAACGACTCGCCATCAACCACGCGTGCAACGCCACCGTGCCCACGGCGCCTACCAGCAGCCAGACACAACGGCTCCAGAACGCCGGCCCCGACAAGGCGGCCACCACCGCCACAAACGCGCACAGCAAGCCGCCATACCAGGCGTAGGCAGCGCTGCCGAACAGCTTGCCCCAGGCCATGTCCCACGGGCTCAGGGCACTCAAGCGCTGCTGGTCCCAGGTGCGCTCGCTCACCTCGTTGTTGATGCTCGACACCACCAGCAGGCTGCCCCAACCCACGGTCAAACCGACAAACAGCACCGAGAACGCCACAAACAAGCTGCGCTGCGGGTCATCCGGGTTCAACACATAGACCAACAGGCCAATCAAAGCCAGCACCCCCGGCATGATGGCCAAGCGGCTGGGCGACATTTCCAGCCAGAGATTGCGTTTGAATTCGGGGTTCATGCGGACTCTCCTGGACGGCCGGGTACACCGGTCTGGTCATAACTGGCTTGCAGCGTGGTGCGCACCTCCTGAAAGCCACACACCGGTACACCGGCAGCCGTCAGGCGCGCCAGCAGCGCAGCGCGTGCGGCCAAGTCGCCCGCGGGCAGATACACCGTGCTGGGGGCCAGGCCTTGCACATCCAGATGGGCCACCTCGTAGTCGCCCAACAGCGCGGCCAATTGCGGTGCGGGCGCAGCCAGCTGAATCTGCACCAGCGACTTGATCACCCCTTCAGCGCCGGTCGCCGTAGCGGTCAGGCTGGCAAAGCGGCTGACCCGACCATCGCGGATCGAGAGGATATGGGTGCAGTACTCGTCGAGCTCACTCAGGATGTGGCTCGACACCACCAGCGTCATGCCCTTGGCCTGCAAGGTGCGGAACAAGGCCGACAAATCGGCCCGGGCTTCGGGGTCCAGGCCGCTGGCGGGCTCGTCGAGCAACAGCACCTGCGGCATGTGCACAATCGCCTGCCCGATCGCTACCCGCTGGCGCTGGCCGCGCGATAGGTTGCTGGCCAGGCTTTGCAGCTTGTCGGTGAGGTTCAAAAAGCGGGCCACGTCCTGCACCCGCTTGGCAATGTGCTTGTCTGCAATCCCCTGGGCGGCAGCGGCATAGCTCAGGCACTGCTGCACCGTGAGCTCCTGATAGAGCCCGAAAAAGTCTGACAGATAGCCCAGCTTGGTGTGCACCTCGCGCGGGTGCTCTTGCACATCGACCCCGCCCACGGTGATGCTGCCCGAGAGCGGCGTATCCAGCCCCGCCATGCAGCGCATCAGGGTCGATTTGCCGGCCCCGTTGGGGCCCACCAGGGCAGTCACCGTGCCCTTGGGGATATCGACCGACACGCCGTGCAGCGCCCGGTGGCCCAGGTAGTCGAACACCAGATCGCGAACTTGAATCATGAGAAACCGTCCCTTTTTACGCTACTTTTGCTATATTTTTAGTAGCTATTAGCGCATTATTTACGTGGGCAAAAGGCTTATTTGATCCAAAACCCTGTGCACCGGGGGCAGGCCACTGCCTGGTGGCCTGCGGCGAACCCGCCTTAGTGGCTGGTGTTCTGGTGGCTGCTGTTGAGCAGCTTGTCGGTGTAGGCAATCGCAATCGCCGAGAACAAGAAAGTGATGTGAATCGCCGTTTGGGCGATCAGCACTTTTTCGTCGTAGTTGGCAGCGTTGATAAAGGTCTTGAGCAGGTGGATAGAGCTGATGCCGATGATGGCGGTAGCCAGCTTCACCTTGAGCACCGAAGCGTTCACATGGCTCAACCACTCGGGCTGGTCGGGGTGGCCGTCGAGATCCATGCGGCTCACAAAGGTCTCGTAGCCGCCCACGATCACCATGATCAGCAGGTTGGAGATCATCACCACGTCAATCAGCGCAAGCACCACCAGCATGATGATGGTTTCGTTCAGCGCGGGCACCGGCACATCTGACTTGTAGCCGATGCTGGTCACCAGCGCCTGCAGCGCGGTCTGGCTGCCGAAAGCGGCTTCCAGCAAGTGCACCAACTCCAGCCAGAAGTGGAAGACGTACACACCTTGTGCCGCAATCAGCCCGATGTAGAGCGGCAGCTGCAGCCAGCGGCTGGCAAAAATGAAACTGGGAATGGGGCGCAACTTGGGGCGCTTGGAGGAGGATTCAGGAGAAGTCATGGAGGTTTCCGTTAGAGGGTGCCGGGCACCGTGTGCGCCGGCATTGTAAAAAAGCGGGGCT
>JAIXVK010000273.1 GCA_027483085.1 Comamonadaceae bacterium
CGGCCGGGGGCACTGCTCTGCACTTCTTACGCTGGTATGAACCAGATCAAGTTCACGGGTTTGGTATCCATCTCAGCGCAACCACTGCGCACCCCGGGCAGCGCGGAGTGTACGACAAAGTAAAAACTCACGGGCGCGCAAACCGTTTGTCCTTCTCATACGGGTACACGTCATGCACATACCCCGTCGCAATACGCTCCTTCTGCGTCTGCCAGAAGGCAGGGTCTAGCAGGTTGGCGTGGTATTGCATGAAGACGTCGCGCACCAGTGGGTTACCCAGCAGAAACGGGGCAAAGGTTTCCGGGAACACATCGCGCGGGCCAACGGCGTACCAGATCTCGCCGGACATTTCTTCTTCCTCGTTGCGCGGTTCCGGCACTTTGCGGAAATTGCAATCGGTGAGGTATTCGATTTCGTCGTAGTCGTAAAAAACGACCTTGTTGTTGCGGGTGATGCCGAAGTTCTTCCAGAGCATGTCGCCGGGGAAGATGTTGGCGGCCACCATGTCCTTGATGGCGTAGCCGTAGTCAATCACCGAGCGCTCAATTTGGTGTCGAGCCCGCAGGGCCGCGGGGCTCTGGTTGCTGCGGTCGGCACCGCCCGCATCAAACGCTTCTTGCAGGTACATATTGAGCGGGATCATGCGGCGCTCGATGTAGACGTGCTTCAAGATGACCTCGATGCGGCCATCGCCATCGCGGTCGCTGATTTCCAGCTGGCTGGGCGCAAACTGCTGCAGCTCGGCGATCAGCTCATCGCTGAATCGCTCACGGGGAAAGGCCACATCGCCATAGTCCAGCGTGTCGGCCATGCGGCCCACCCGGTCGTGCTGCTTGACCAGCTGGTACTTGGCCCTCACCTGCTCGCGGGTGGTTTCCTTCTGGTGCGGGAAAAAGTCTTTGATGACCTTAAACACATAGGGGTAGCTGGGCAAGTCAAACACCAGCATCACCATGCCCTTGATGCCGGCCGCGATGCGAAACTTGTCGCTGCTGTGCTGCAGATGGTGCAAAAAGTCACGGTAGAACAGCGTCTTGCCCTGCTTGGCCAGCCCCAGCGCGTTGTAAATTTCGTTGCGGGGTTTGCGCGGCATCATGCTGCGCAAAAACTGCACATAGGCGCTCGGGATCTCCATGTCCACCATGAAATACGCTCGCGCAAAGCTGAAAAGGCGCAGCAGGTCGTCCTCCCCGAACAGCGCCGCATCGATGCGCAACTGGCCATCCTTGCTGTGCAGCACTGGCAGGGCAAAACCGGCTTCGGTGTAGCCGTTGATCAGCTTGCCGATGATGTAGCCACCCTTGTTGCGGAAGAACAGGCTGGAGAGCACCTGCACCTGAAAATTGGCCAGCAGCTTGGCCTCGCCCAACTGCCGGGTCATTACCGCCAACACGCTGCGGGCATCGCGCTCCAGGTCTTCAAACGGCACCCTCAGGTCAAAGTCCTGCACCATGCGCACCAGCTGCGCCTGCACGTCGTCCACCGTGGGGTAGTAGCAGCGGTAGGTGGGCTGGTAGCGGGCGCCCGGCGCATCGAGGTTCTCGATGTACTCGGTGCTGACAGCAGGCCGCACAAAAATGAAATCGTTCTGGAAGTAGCTGCGGTGCAGGATTTTGGTGGTCACCGAGTTGAAGAAGGTCTCGGCCAGTTCCGGCTGATGGTGATTCACCAACAGGCCGATGTAGTGCAGCTTGATCTGCTGCCACACCTCGGCGCCCTGCTCGCCGGCCTTGAACTCGCGCTCGAGCCGGCGCGAACACTCTTGCACCCGCAAGCCATAAAACTCGATGCGCTCCCGCTGGGCGCGCTGCTGGCCATGCCAGTCGCGGGTTTCAAACCGGTGCTTGGCGCGCGCACTCTCGGTGCGGAAGAGCTGGTAGTGGCGGTTAAAGCCGTCGAGCAGCGCCCGCGCAATGTCGTAGGCAACCGAAGAGTCAAGCCGGGTAGGAAACATGCGCGAGATTCACTATATTTTTGATAGCTGCTCGCGCATATTCCATGGGCGCTACAGGTCGTTTTGATGCTTAACGGGGGTGGCGGGGCATGAGCCGTACGCCGGAAATGGCTTCCCGGTACAGCGCATCGAGGTTGTCCTCGCGGCCCACCGTCATGTGCAGGTCTTGCACCAGGCCGTCGTGCACGCCGTACACCCAGCCATGCAGCGTCACTTCCTGCCCTGCGGCCCAGGCGTCTTGCAGCACGGTGCTTTGCGCCACGTTGATCACCTGTTCGATCACGTTGAGTTCGCACAAGGCGGCGGCTTTGCCGTGGTCGGGGATGGCATCCAGAATGTCGCGGTGGCGGTCCCGCACGTCTTGAATATGGCGCAGCCAGTTGTCGGCCAGGCCGATGCGGGCACCCTCTAAAGCTGCTTGCACGCCCGAGCAGCCATAGTGGCCCACGACCATCACATGCTTGACCTTGAGTCGCTCTACCGCAAATTGAATGGTGGACAGCGCATTCAGATCCGAATGCACCACCACGTTGGCTACGTTACGGTGCACAAAAATTTCGCCCGGTGCCAGACCGATGATTTCGTTGGCGGGCACCCGGCTGTCCGAGCAGCCGATCCACATGTACTTGGGTTTTTGCTGGTTGGCCAGCCCGGTGAAAAAGCCGGGGCGGGTGCGCTCCATCTCGGCGGCCCATGCGCGGTTGCGGGAGAAAAGGTCGTTGAGTTTGTCTGTCATAGCCCTGATTATTTCTTAAGAGAGATGCGCACATTCCAATCGAGGAGTGCGTACCGGGCACGTTCCTGCAAATCGTCTTGTGCATTGAACTCGCAGCTCTGCGGCGGTCGGGCCGCGGTGCATACAAACGACTTGGGGTTGCCGAGCTGCCACATACCTTGGGCATTGCGCGCCTCGCCGGTGAAGAAAAGGCCGCGCGGGGCGTTCATCGGGTCGGGTTGTGCGGGCACGTCTTTGAGCAGGTTGCGCCCCGCGTTGATGTAGTTGCCCTCAATACCGGCCAGCGGAAACAGCGTGTTGAACATGTCCCGGTGGCTGGCCGGCTGGGTCAGCTGCTGGCCGCAGCGCAGCTGCGGGCCCCAGATCACAAACGGCACCTGCCGCATCAAGTAGCGGCGGCTGGGCTCGGCGTACACGCCGAAGGAGCGCACATTGTGGTCGCCGGTGGCGGCAATCAGGGTGGTGTCTTTCAGCGGGCCGCTTTGCACCTGCTGCACGAAGGCGCCCAACAAATCGTGCGCATAGCGGTAGGTGTGGAGATTGGGCACCAGAGTGGCTTCGCTGGTTTCTCCCTTCCACTGGGACATGTCCAAGGGCACCTTTTGATAATCGGCTGGCAAGTCGTAAGGCGGGTGGTTGGTGGCGGTGAGCACAAACACAAACAGGGGCCGGTCTTTGGGCTGGGCGGCCATGCGCTTTTCGAGGTAGCGGTAGACATAGCTGTCCCACACGCCCCAGAGCCCGATGCTTGCATCGGGGTAATCGGCCTTGAGGTTGTTGGCGTCAATGACTTCGTCAAACCCCTGCACCTTGAGCACCCGGTTCAGGTCTCGCCAGCCAGCGCGTGCCGAGGTCACAAACAGGGTGTCATACCCGGCCTGCTTGGCCACCTGCGCCACGCCCCAAGGCAGGGGCTTGCGACCGGCATCGCCCATGGTGAGCGGCGTGATCGGGCTCGAAAACAAAATAGCCTCCAGCGACGGGTGGGTGCCTGGCTGTGCCGACTCGAAGTTGCTGAAATGGCAGGCCTTGTCCAGGGTGGGGGCCATGCGGCCCAGCACGTCAAATGTGGGGCTTTGGTAGAGCATGGGTTCTGCGCTCCACGACTCCATCAAGAAGAACACCAAGTTCTTTTTGGGGGTGCCGGCGGGCAGCGGCTCGTGGCGGTAGAGGGCGTCGCGCACCTCGGCCTCAGTGGCATGGGGCAGGCCCAGCACCTGGGCTGCGGCCTGCGGCGAGTCAAAGCCCAAAGCCTTCAGCCCCACCAGCGGGTCTGACAGGTTTTGCGATTGGCGGCGGTTGTCCCACGCGTATTTGAGCGCGATGACGCCGTTGGGCACCATGTCGTTCAGAAACTGGGAGGTGGTCACGGTCAAATGCTGACGCTGCAATGCCATCTCGCGGAGGGTGCCCTTGCCTGCAAACAGCAAGGCAAACAAGGCCACCACCACTGCCAACATGCGCAAAGTGACTGCCCGCTTTTGCAGCACCGTATCGGGCTCCACCCAGTGCACAACCCGCCGGTGAATCACCAGCCCCAGCAGCGCAGTAGCCGCGACTGCCAGGAGGGTCCCGACCACGGGGAAATCGTGCCAGATGGTCTGCAACACGGCGGCCGTGTCGTCCTCAAACAAACCAAAAATAACCGAATCGATCGGGGTTTTGTAAAACCCGAAATAGTGCAGGTTGATAAACCCGAGAAACACATAGAGGCAGACCAGCCCGGTTACCAGCCGCCGGTACACCGGGCCCGACACCCAAGGGAGCACCAGCAACAGCAAGAAGCCGGCAATCGCGCTGACCTTGAGGTCGAAGCGGAAGCCCTGCACCGCCACGGTGGCAAGGTCGCTGCTACTGGCTTGGTAGCCCTGTGGCCAAAAATACGCCAACTGCCCCCACCGGATCACACTCAAAGCTACCACGAGTGGCACGATGAGCACCCAGGCGCGCATCAGGCCGCGCAGGATGCCATGGAGTGTGGATGTCAGGGTACGGGCAATGGCATGTTTCATAGCCCCTACATTGTCTCAGCGAACAGCTCCCGTCCGACGAGCATGCGGCGGATCTCGCTGGTACCCGCTCCGATTTCATACAACTTGGCATCGCGCCACAAGCGACCTAGCGGGTACTCGTTGATGTAGCCGTTGCCACCAAAAATCTGCACGCCCTCGCCCGCCATCCAGGTGGCCTTCTCGGCGGTCCACAAAATGACCGAAGCGCAATCTTTGCGGACCTGGCGCACATGCTCGACGCCCAACAAGTCCAGGTTCTTGGCCACGGTGTAGGCGAAGGCCCGGCCGGCTTGCAGCACGGTGTACATATCGGCTACCTTGCCCTGGATCAGCTGGAACTCGCCGATGCTTTGGCCGAACTGCTTGCGGTCGTGGATGTAAGGAATCACGTTGTCCATCACCGCCTGCATGATGCCCAGCGGCCCGCCGGAGAGCACTGCGCGCTCGTAGTCCAAGCCGCTCATCAGCACCTTGGCACCGCCATTGACCTGCCCCAGCACGTTGGCCAGCGGCACTTCCACGTTGTTGAACACCAGCTCGCCGGTGTGGCTACCGCGCATGCCCAGTTTGTCGAGCTTCTGTGCGATGCTAAAACCCGGCATGGATTTTTCGATCAGGAACGCGGTCACCCCACGCGCGCCCAGCTCGGGTTCGCTCTTGGCGTAGACCACCAGGGTGTCGGCATCGGGGCCGTTGGTGATCCACATCTTGTTGCCGTTGAGCAGGTAGTAGCCGCCTTTGTCTTCGGCCTTGAGCTTCATGCTCAGCACATCGCTACCGGCGCCCGGCTCGCTCATGGCCAGTGCACCCACGTGCTCGCCGGTGATGAGTTTGGGCAGGTACTTGGCGCGCTGCTCGGGTGTGCCGTTGCGCTTGATCTGGTTCACGCACAGGTTGCTGTGGGCGCCATAGCTCAGGCCCACCGAGGCGCTCGCGCGGCTGATTTCTTCCATGGCCACCATGTGGGCCAGATAGCCCATGTTGGCGCCGCCATATTCCTCGCCCACGGTGATGCCGAGCACCCCCAGGTCGCCCATCTTGCGCCACAAGTCCATGGGGAACTGGTCGCTGCGGTCGATCTCCGCGGCGCGGGGGGCGATTTCGGCTTGGGCGAACTCGCGCACCGCGTCGCGCAGGGCGTCAATGTCTTCGCCGAGTTGGTAGTTGAGTCCGGGCAGATTGCTCATGGGTGTCTCCTCGTTGTAGTGGGGTAATGAGTCAGCGCGATGACGCGCGGCACAGCGGTCAGGCCTGTGCGGTTTTTTTGCCAGTCGCTTTGCCGGGCACTTTGGCAGCCGGTTTGTGGGCCGGTTTCACAGGGGCTTTGTTGCTTGCCTTGGAGGCCGGCTTGCCGGAGGCCTTGTCGGCATGGGCCTCGCTTTTGGCCAGCAGCGCCTTGGCCTCACGCTGGTGAACTTTGATCTCGTCGAGGTTGGCCTGCAGGTCCGCCATTTGCTCTTCGACCTGTTTGCGGTGGGCGGCCAACACGTCCAGAAACTTTTGCAACTGCGCACCGGTGTCGCGCGGGCTGTCGTACATCTCGATGATGTCTTTGGCCTCGGTCAGGCTCAGGCCCAGGCGCTTGGCCCGCAGGGTGAGCTTGAGGCGGGTACGATCCCGCCCGCTGTACACCCGGTTGCGCCCGCCGGGGCCCGTGCGCTCGGGCTGCAAAAGCCCCAAGTCCTCGTAGAAGCGGATAGCGCGGGTGGTCAGGTCGAACTCTTTGGCCAGGTCGCTAATGCTGAAGGTGGTGCTCATGGTGCGGTAAGGCTACGGCCGGGCCGTAGAAAGTTGACGTTTACGTAAACGTCAATTATGAATCAAAAGATTCCATACCGGAAAGCCGCAAGCCCGCAGGGGCGGCTTGGGGCCTTACCACTTGGGTATTGCCGGATCCTTGAGGCTGTGGCGCAACTCGGCGTAATCGGGCACCACGGTGCGCACTGTGTCCCAAAACCGGGGGCTGTGGTCCATCACCCGCAAATGGCTCAACTCGTGGGCCACCACATAGTCGATGACCGGCAGCCTGAAATGAATCAAGCGCCAATTGAGGCGAATGGAGCCATCGCTTTTGGCACTGCCCCATCGGGTACCGGCATTGCTCAGGCTCAGCCTCTTCCACTGCACTTGCAACTGCGGCGCAAAGTGCTCCAGACGTTGCAGAAACAAAGCCTTGGCCTCGCGCATCAGCCAGGCCTGCACCGCATCGCGGATTTGCGCCGCTGTGGCCGTTTGCGGCAGCGCAACCCGCAGGCTACGCACACCCGCGTCGTCGGCCTGCGCATCTAGCGCAGCGCCTTTGGCGGTGAACGCATGTGCAGAATCCAGCGCAATGCGCACCGGCGCGCCGAGGTAGGGAAACTCGGCACCCTGCACCCATTCAATTTGCGCTTCTTGCTGGCGGGTGGTGCGTTCGCGGGTTTCGCGCAGTTTGCGCATGATCCACTCGGCCTTTTCTTGCAAAGCAGCGTCTACTTCATACAACGGCGTCCAGCGGGGTGCCCGCACCGCCAATCCATCCGGCCCGACAGAGAAACCGATGGTTCGGCGCTTGCCACGGGCAAAGGCGTAGCGCACAACCGCACCGTCCAGCTTCACTTCGCGACTGGCCTGCGGGTGGATGTAGTGGACGGCCTGGATAGCATGGGCAATCGGCTGACCGGGCTCAAAGGGCCCCCGCTCCACAGGGACTACCCCCGTCACTACGCCGGCCAGCGAATCAAGGGCGGCGATGGGCGAGCGTTGTTTTGCTACTTTTTTAGGAGCTATAGGCGCAGTATTTACCTGGGCGGGAGCCTCAAAAGGCTCAAAAAGATCGAGCGTAAAGCGCAGCAGCGGATGCATGGCGCGGACCTGCCTCAGTCTTTGGCGGGATAAGCCTCGGGGTCCAGGCGGCGCATTTCGGTTTCGATCCAGGTTTGTACTTCCTGCATCAAGTCTTTGGGATCACGGCCTTCGCTGGGAATGGGTTTGCCGATCGACACCTCCACCACCCCGGGGGTTTTGATGAAGGCTTTGCGGGGCCAACATTTGGCACTGGTCACGGCCACCGGAATCACCGGCGCGCCGGTCGCCACCGCCAAGCGGGTGCCGCCCAATTTGTAAGTACCGGTCTGGCCACGAGGAATGCGCGTGCCCTCGGGGAACATGATGACCCAGATGCCTTGCGCCAACAGGCGTTTGCCCTGTTCCACCACTTTGGCAAACGACTCGGTCCGTTGGCTGCGGTCGATATGGATCATGTCCAAGCGCCCCATGGCCCATCCAAAAAATGGCACATAGAGCAGCTCTTTTTTGAACACATAGGCCAGCGGATGCGGCATCAAGGTGGGCATCAAAAACGTCTCAAACGTCGACTGGTGCTTGACCAGCAAAATGGCCGGCGCGGTGTCGCCAGTGGGCAAGTTCTCCCAACCGATCACGCGGGTGCGGATACCCAGTAGCACGCGGGCACCGTCAATCGCCCAGCCCAGCCAACGCACCGCCATCCACCACAGCGGCTTGCCACGCACCCGGATCGAGGCGACCAACATGATGATGCCCCAGGGGATCACGGTCACCAACATCCACAGCATGTGCAGGCACGACCGCAGCACGGCCATCAGCCAGTTGGGCTTTTTGTGCGTGGGAATAGATACAACGGGGGGCATGCCGCTCATGTTCGGGTTACCAGGTAATCGGCAAAAGCCATCAGATCGTCATGGACGCGGGTGCCCGGCGGGTAGTTGTCGGGCAGTGGCCGACCGCGCAGCGCGGCGGCTTTGCCGGTGAGCACCAGGTGGGGCTCGCAGCCGACTGCGGCGCCAGCGATCAGGTCTCTGGCCGAATCGCCCACGCCGGGTACACCGTGCAAGTCGACACCGAACCGTTCGCCGATCTGCTCAAACAAGCCCGGCTCGGGTTTGCGGCAACGACAGTTGTCGTCGGGTGCATGGGGGCAGTAAAAAATGGCATCTACTTTGCCACCCACTGCCGCCAGCATGGTGTGCATTTTGGCGTGCATGGCGTTGAGCGACACCACATCAAACAAGCCACGCCCCAGGCCGCTTTGGTTGGTCGCCACCACCACACGCCAACCCGCATGGTTGAGTTTGGCGATGGCTTCCAAAGCGCCCGGCAAGGGGCGCCACTCGTGAGAGCTCTTCACAAACTCCGCACTGTCTTCGTTGATGGTGCCGTCGCGGTCGAGAATGCAGAGTTTCATACAGCGCTTTCGGTCAGGCCGCGAGCTTGGACAGGTCGGCCACGCGGTTCATCGCCACGTGCAGGCTCTTGAGCAGGCCCAAGCGGTTCAGGCGCAGATCGAGTTGCTCTGCGTTGACCATGACATCTTCAAAGAAGGCGTCAACCGGCACGCGCAAAGCTGCCAAAGACTGCAAAGAGGCGGTGTAGTCACCGGCTTGCCACTGGCTTTGGGCCTGGGGCAGCACGGTTTGCATGGCTGCGAACAGCGCCTTTTCGGCCGCTTCTTGCAACAGCACCTCGCTCACGTGTGCGTCCACATCGTCCGTCTTTTTGAGGATGTTGCTGATGCGCTTGTTGGCAGCAGCCAACGCAGCGCTCTCGGGCAAGGCCGCAAAGGCGCGCACCGCGGTCAGGCGCTTGGCGACATCACCCAGACGCTGGGGCTTGAGGGCCAGCACCGCATCGACCTCTTGGGCACTGTAGCCCTGCTCACGCAGGGAGCCTGCCAAGCGATCGAACATGAAGTCCACGAGTGCTGCAGTGGCATCGGTAATCAGGTTGCCGAATGCTGGCACCGCGCTTTGGACTAGCGCAGACACATCTAGCGGCAAGTCTTTTTCGACCAACATGCGGATCACACCCAGCGCGTGACGGCGCAGGGCGAACGGGTCTTTGTCGCCGGTTGGCAGGTTACCGATGCCGAACATGCCGACCAGGGTTTCCAGCTTGTCCGCCAGCGCGACCACCACACCCGCTGTGTTGCGAGGCAGCGCATCACCCGCAAAGCGGGGCTTGTAATGGTCTTCGATCGCATGGGCGACGGCCTCACCCAAGCCATCGTTCAGGGCGTAGTAACCGCCCATGATGCCTTGCAGCTCAGGGAATTCGCCCACCATGTCGGTAACCAGATCCGTCTTGGCCAACTGCGCAGCTTGGTCGGCTTGGGCCACCAGTGTTGCATCGCCCAATTGGGCAGCGATGGCCTTGGCAATCGCGCGCACGCGCTCCACGCGTTCGCCTTGGGTGCCGAGCTTGTTGTGATACACAACTTTGCCGAGTCCCTCCACGCGGGAAGCAAGCGTCTTTTTGCGGTCCTGGTCGAAGAAGAACTTGGCATCGGCCAAACGGGGGCGCACCACCCGCTCGTTGCCGCCAATCACCAAGCTCGCGTCATCGGGGTTGATGTTGCTCACCACCAGAAACTTGTTGGTGAGCTTGCCGGCGGCGTCCAGCAGCGGGAAGTACTTCTGGTTGGCCTTCATGGTCAGGATCAGGCACTCTTGCGGGACGTCGAGGAATTGGGCCTCGAATTCGCAAATCAGCACATGGGGGCGCTCCACCAGAGCTGTCACTTCGTCCAGCAAGGCAGCATCTTCGATGGGTTTGCAGTCTCCACCCACTTTGGCTGCAGCAGCGTCCAACTGGCGAACGATGTCGGCGCGGCGCTCTGCAAAGCTGGCAATCACCGCGCCATCTTTGGCCAA
>JAIXVK010000327.1 GCA_027483085.1 Comamonadaceae bacterium
ACCCTGAGCTGGGCAATCTGGCGGTCGGATTCAAATCCTTCGGTAGCGAACGGTACTGCAGACATGTGGTTTCCTATGAGCTCTTCATCCTAAGGCGCAGCACGCACCGCGTCGAGTGAAAAGCTGGGGGCAAGTTGTGGAAAAACTGTGTAAACCAAGGGATAAACCCGATCCCCAAATACAAAAGCCGCAAGGGCGGACCCTGGCGGCTTTTGTAGGTGTTCAGCCTGCAAGCAGGCTGCGCGGACAATGCTGATTAAGCAGTTTCGCCGTACACGGACACGGTGATATCCACCACCACGTCAGTGTGCAGAGCCACGCTCACAGTGCTGTCGCTCACGACCTTGATAGGACCGTTAGGCATACGCACTTGGGACTTAGCCACCTTGTAACCGGTTTTCACCAATTCTTCAGCGATGTCGTAGTTGGTGACGGAACCGAACAAACGGCCATCCACACCAGCCTTTTGGGTCAGCTTGATGGTAGTACCACCGAGCTTTTCGCCCAAAGCTTGGCACTCAGCCAACTTGGCTGCTGCGGCCTTTTCCAACTCAGCGCGCTTGGCTTCGAACTCTGCCTTGGCAGATTCGGTAGCACGGCGTGCACGGCCGGATGGGATCAAGAAGTTACGAGCGTAGCCGTCTTTCACCTTGACGATTTCGCCCAGGTTGCCGAGGTTCACGACCTTGTCGAGCAGAATGATTTGCATGGTCGGGACTCCTTAGATCTTGTGCTGGTCGCTGTAAGGCAGCATCGCCAAGAAGCGAGCGCGCTTGATAGCGGTGTTCAGTTGGCGCTGGAAAATAGCGCGGGTGCCTGTCAGGCGTGCGGGAATGATCTTGCCGTTTTCAGCAATGAAATCACGCAATGTGTCGATGTCTTTGTAGTCGATCTCTTCGACGCCAGTGACGGTGAAGCGGCAGAAGCGCTTGCGCTTGAACAACAACGATTGCGTGTTGCGCTTGGGGCGCTTGTCTTTATTGAAACGTTTTGGTCCGGGCATGATGGACTCCTAAAAATTAATTTTGCAAAAATTCTTGAATGTGGAAGACGACTGACTTTCCTTGGCGTGCATTTGCCATGAATCCGGAGAACTGCCACACACTGCCAACTGCTTGCTTTGCAAGCCGCTCAGCCAGCGTGCCGAAGGCCACCGCTTTCATCACAAGCTTCACGGTTCGTACAGATCCGGCTTCTGATACCTGAGACTCGTGTACGAGCCGGAGATTCAGGGCCGGGAGGCCTGATGGTGTGTAGCGCATCGTTTCGAACTCTGCGATACAAGCACCTAAAACCAATGAATTCGCCTGCACTCCTTCAAGGGAAAGGTTCGTAGACCCGTTCAATTAGGCTTGGTACTCGGCCTGCTGGGCCTTGCGTGCGTCTTCGCGCTCGACAGTCTTCATCATGGAAGAAGGACCGGTTTCGGCTTTCTTCTTGGACACTGTCAGGTGACGCAACACTGCATCGTTGAACTTGAACGCGTGTTCGAGTTCAGACATCACAGCCTGGTCAGCTTCGATGTTGACGCACAGGTAATGAGCCTTGGCCAGCTTGTTGATCAGGTAAACCATCTGACGACGGCCCCAATCTTCAACGCGGTGCACCTTGCCACCGCCAGCGGTGATCATGCCCTTGTAACGCTCCAGCATTGCAGGAACTTGCTCGCTCTGATCCGGGTGGATCATGAGGATGATTTCGTAATGACGCATTGATACTCCTTGAGGATTTCCCAGCATCTGGGTTTTCCGGCACTCTCGTACCGGCTATAAAAGCTGCCCCCGGCGTCTAGACAGGGTGCAGCAAGGCGAAGCCCACGATTATAGCCTAACCCAAGGGGGGTGACAAATTGCGATCTTCGGCAGAGTCAGGCGATGTCAACAAGCTGACCAAAATGGCCATCAGCAGCCCCACAGGCACCCCGAATACACCGGCAGAGACGGGCTGTATCCCAAACCACAAATGCTCTTCCGAAAAACCAAACCATTGCCGCAATACCGGAAAGTTCAGCACCATGTAACCCACCGTGGTACCCAAGCCTGCCAACATGCCGGCGACCGCGCCTGCCCTGGTCATGCGCTTCCAGAAAATACCCAGCACCATGGCCGGCACGAATGCAGCGCCTGCCAATGAAAACGAGGCTGACACGAGATACAAGATGCCCGCGGGTCGCTGCGCAGCGGCATAGGCAGCCATCAGCGCCACCACCAAGAGCGCGAACTTGGACAGCATCACCCGACGCATGGCTTCGGCCTTGTTGCTATTGCCTTCAAAATAAACATCGTGCGCCAGCGCGTTGCCAATAGTGAGCAGCAAACCGTCAGCGGTGGAGAGCGCCGCCGCCAAGCCACCGGCTGCCACCAACACAGACACCACATACGGCAAACCGCCAATATCTGGGGAGGCCAACATCACCAGATCCGCACCGACCCGCAACTCGGCAAATTGCAAGACGCCATCCGCATTCACGTCGCTGAACGATAGCAAGTTGGGATCTCGCGACCACTGCAGCATCCAGGCGGGAAGCGCATCAAACGGCTGCCCGACCAAATTTGCCATCACCTCGTACTTCACCAAAACAGCCAAAGCAGGTGCAGACAGATACAACAAGGTGATAAAGATCAAAGACCATGCTACGGAGCGCCTGGCTTGTGCAACCCCCGGAGTGGTGTAGTAACGGGTTAAGAGATGAGGCAAACCGGCGGTGCCCACCATCAAACAAAACATCAAAGCCAAAAAGTTGGCGCGCGACGTCGAAAACTCCGCCTGCTCCGACGCAGAACCCTCCGGATCCCCCGCAAAGGGCCGCGTCTGCGGCGCCATGCCACCCAGTGCTTTGGCTTTTTCGGTGTTTTCGAGCCAATTTTTGGTCCACAGCTCACGGGCTGCATTCACATCTTTGGGAAGTGAAGCCAAGGCCTTGCGCGTCGCCTGAACCTGAGCATCCGGCGCCTTGCTGTCGCCAAGGATCCGCAACTGTCGGCGCAAGTCCTCACGTTCAATCGCGAGCGAAGACTCCACATCCACCAACTTGCGCTTGAACTCTTCTGCGCGCTGCGCATAGATGGCGATCACCTCTTGCTCTTGGGGAGACACCGCAAAGGCTTGCTCCATTTGGGTAATTTTCCCCAGTTGCTGCCCGTAAGCCAATGGCGCCAAAGGATTGCCAGTCTGCTGGTAAGAGAGCCAGGACACCGGGATTAGAAAAGCCAGAATGACCACCACATACTGCGTGACCTGGGTCCATGTCACCGCGCGCATGCCCCCCAAAAAGGAACACACCAGCACACCGCCCAACGCCAAGAGGATCCCGATTTCGAAATGCACACCCGTCAGGCGGGAGGTAATCAAGCCCACACCGTACAGCTGGGCTACTACATAGGTGAAAGAGCACAGCACGGCAGACCAGGCGGCAATACGGCGGGGCCAATGCCCTCCAAACCGCACCCGGAAATAGTCCGGAACGGTATACAAATTCATGCTGCGCAAATAGGGAGCCACCAGCAATGCGACCAGACAAAAGCCCCCGGTCCACCCCAGCACATAGGCCAAGCCGCCGGGCTGGCTTCCAGAACCACTAAAACCTTGGGTATACAAACCACCCGCCAAGCTGATGAATGAGGCAGCACTCATCCAATCTGCCGCTGTCGCCATGCCGTTGTAAACGCCGGGGATGCGGCGCCCGGCCACGTAGTACTCGTTGGCGTCAGCGGTGCGCGCAAACACGCCAATCACCGCATAAAGCACCAAGGTGACGGACAGAAAAATGCCGGCAACCCACGCCTTGGGCAAGCCGTACTGCTCCGCCACACCCAAAGCCACCAAAAACAACAACAAACCGACCACAAAACCGAAAAACCGCCTGCGCAACGAGGCGGTGTAAGTGCCATATTCAACAGAGTCGAACTGGAAGACTTCGGGCGAACGCCGGTTGGCCACCAAAGCGAAGACCACCACGATCGCAATGAATACCAACAATGCCCCTTGGGCAGTCAGCCAGTAAGCAAGCGGCCACGAAAAAAACGTACCGCTCAGGTCCCGGGCGAAAAAAACGATACCGAAAGAAAAGACAAACCACAGCGCAAGCAGCACTGCGTGCAGGTGCCAATTGCGCTGGGTCGTCTTGTCGGGCATCAGACCGCGAGTTGCTGCCAGGTGGCGATCACCGAGTCTGGGTTCAGGGAGATGGAAGAAATCCCTTGTTGCTCCAGCCACTTGGCGAAGTCAGGGTGGTCGCTAGGCCCTTGACCGCAGATACCCACATACTTGCCCTGGCGCTTGCAAGCGTCGATAGCCATCGTGATAAGAGCCTTGACAGCGGGGTCGCGCTCATCAAAGTCAGCCGCCAGCAATTCAAGACCGGAATCGCGATCCAGCCCCAAGGAAAGCTGAGTCAGATCGTTGGAACCGATGGAGAAGCCGTCGAAGTACTCCAAGAACTGGTCCGCCAGAATGGCGTTGCTCGGAATCTCGCACATCATGATGAGCTTGAGACCGGCCTCGCCCCGACGCAGCCCGTGGCGCCCCAACAATTCTGTGACCCGCTTGGCTTGGCCCAGGGTACGAACAAAAGGCACCATCACTTGCACATTGGTGAGTCCCATTTCATTGCGAACCCGTTTGAGGGCTTCACATTCCATGGCAAAGGCTTCGCCAAACTCGGTACTGATATAGCGCGCAGCGCCACGGAAGCCGAGCATCGGGTTCTCTTCCTCAGGCTCGTAGCGGCTGCCACCAATCAGCTTGCGGTACTCATTGCTCTTGAAGTCGCTCAAACGCACGATCACCGGCTTGGGCCAGAACGCTGCTGCAATGGTTGCAACCCCCTCTGCCACACGGTCCACATAAAACGCACGGGGCGATGCATGTCCACGTGCAACCGACTCCACTGCCTTTTTCAGATCGGCATCCACATTCGGGTAGTCCAGAATGGCTTTGGGGTGCACTCCGATGTTGTTGTTGATGATGAACTCCAACCGCGCCAAGCCCACACCTTCGTTAGGCAACTGGCAAAAGTCGAAAGCCAGTTGGGGGTTGCCCACGTTCATCATGATCTTCACCGGAATCTCCGGCATCACACCGCGCTGTACTTCAGAGATTTCTGTCTCCAGTAGTCCATCGTAGATAAAGCCGGTATCACCTTCTGCACAGCTTACGGTGACCAGCATGCCTTCTTTGAGAAGGTCGGTGGCGTTGCCGCAACCCACCACGGCGGGGATGCCCAACTCGCGCGCAATGATGGCGGCGTGGCAGGTACGACCACCCCGGTTGGTCACAATCGCGCTGGCGCGCTTCATCACCGGCTCCCAATTGGGGTCCGTCATGTCGGTCACCAGCACATCGCCCGCCTGCACCCGGTCCATCTCGCTGATGTTGTGAACAATCCGCACCGGCCCGGTTCCGATCTTTTGACCGATGGCACGGCCTTCGGCCACCACATTGCCCTTGCCTTTGAGCTTGTAGCGGTACTCAGCGGCTGTGCCGGCCTGGCTTTTCACGGTTTCAGGGCGCGCCTGCAGGATGTACAACTGGCCGTCAATACCGTCTTTGCCCCATTCGATGTCCATCGGACGGCCGTAATGCTCTTCAATCACCAAGGCGTATTTGGCCAATTGCTCCACATCCGCATCTGTCAGGGAATAGCGGTTACGCAGCTCTGTGGGCACATCGGTCGTTTTGACCAGCTTGCCGCCAGCTGCCTTCTCTTCGGCACTGGTGAACACCATTTGCAATAATTTGGAGCCCAAATTGCGGCGAATGACGGCGCGGTTACCCGCTTTGAGCATGGGCTTGTGCACATAGAACTCGTCAGGGTTCACAGCACCCTGCACCACGGTCTCCCCCAGACCGTAGCTGGAGGTGATGAACACCACTTGGTCAAAACCGGACTCCGTGTCGATGGTGAACATCACACCGGCCGCGCCCAAGTCTGAGCGCACCATGCGCTGCACACCGGCACTCAAGGCCACTACATCGTGGGCAAAGCCCTTGTGGACGCGATAGCTGATCGCGCGGTCGTTGTACAGGGAGGCAAACACCTCTTTCATTTTGTGAAGCACGTCTTCAATGCCGACCACATTCAAAAAGGTCTCTTGCTGACCGGCAAAAGAGGCGTCAGGCAAGTCTTCGGCGGTGGCGGACGAGCGCACCGCAAAGCTGGCTTGGTCATTACCCGCAGACAGCGTCACAAAAGCTTCGCGAATCGCCTGCTCTAAATCTGCGGGGAAAGGCTGAGCTTCGACCAAGGAACGGATTTCGGCTCCCACCACTGCCAAAGCGCGCACGTCTTCGGTGTCCAGTGCCTTCAGCTTTCCGCTGATCTTGTCGGCCAGGCCGTCGTGGGCCAGGAATTGGCGGAATGCGTGGGCAGTCGTCGCAAAGCCCGTTGGGACCCGGACGCCTTGCGGAAGCTGGGAAATCATCTCCCCCAGACTGGCGTTTTTGCCGCCGACGGACTCGACGTCCGTCATGCGCAAGCGCTCGAAAGGCACGACCAGGTCGGTCGCATTGAAAAGTTCAGACATAGGATGCTCCAGAAGTTAAAACCTTTCTTTGACCCGCCGGCCAGGCCATGGGCGGGTCGCGCGACCTGTCACTTTCCTGTTGTTGGTGTTGTGGGAAACGTAACCGGTACCTAAATGCGCTAAATTGCAATCATTGTAGGTGGGCACATCGTGTAACCCGATTACGAAACCCCGCCATGCCCTTGCATCTGACTGACACCACCAACGACCTCCATATGCCCCAACGCACCGTATTCTTTATTTCTGACGGCACCGGCATTACCGCTGAAACATTCGGCAATGCGATCCTGGCCCAATTTGAGACCAAAGCACGGCATGTGCGCCTGCCTTTCGTGGATACGGTGGACAAAGCGCACCAAGCGGTCCGGCAGATCAACCATACAGGCGTGGTCGACGGCAACAAGCCGATTGTGTTTACGACTTTGGTGAACATGGATGTGCTGAGAGTCATTCAAGAAGGCTGCCAAGGCATGTTGCTCGACATGTTCGGCATGTTCGTACACCCGCTGGAGCAAGAGTTGGGCTTGAAATCCAACCACCGGATCGGCCGCTTCAGCGACGCCAGCAAGAGCAAGGAATACCACGACCGGATTGAGGCCATCAACTTCTCTTTGGCCCACGACGATGGGCAAAGCAACCGCGACCTGGAGCAAAGCGATGTGATCCTGGTCGGCGTCAGCCGCAGCGGCAAAACCCCGACCTCGCTGTATCTGGCCATGCAATACGGCCTGAAAGCATCTAACTATCCTTTGATTCCCGAAGACTTTGAACGCCGCCAGCTACCGCCGGCCCTGGTACCGCACCGCGGGAAGATCTTCGGCCTCACCATCCAGCCCGAGCGCCTGTCCGAGATCCGCAATGAACGGCGGCCCAACTCCAAATACGCCTCGCTCGAGAACTGCCGCATGGAAGTCAGCGAGGCCGAGGCCATGATGCGCCGCACCGGGATCCGGTGGCTGTCCACCACGACCAAGTCCATCGAAGAGATCGCTACGACGATTCTTCAGGAAATTCATCCTGAACGACTGGTGTACTGAGCGTCTGCAATTTGCGCTCCAGGGACGAGGCGCTGGCGTTCTCCACGTA
>JAIXVK010000664.1 GCA_027483085.1 Comamonadaceae bacterium
ATACTCTTCCAGCGTTTTGGCGTTCTGGCTGTAGGTGGCGCCAATGCGGCCGATGGCTGACACGCCCAAAGCAATCAAGTCACAGTCAGGCTGGGTGCTGTAGCCCTGGAAGTTGCGGTGCAGGCGCCCTTGCCGCTTCGCCACTGCCAGCGAGTCGTCTGGCAGGGCAAAGTGGTCCATGCCCACATAGACATAGCCCGCCCCCATAAAAGACGCCAAGGAATGCGCCAACATGGAGACCTTGGAGGCCGCGCCCGGCAACTCTACGGTCGCAATACGGCGCTGGGGCTTGAAGCGCTCAGGCAAATGGGCGTAGGCATATAGCGCGATACGGTCCGGCCGCAAGGCGTTCACCTGGGCCAATGTGCGGTCAAACGACTCGGGGCTCTGACGGGGCAAGCCGTAAATCAGGTCCACATTGATGGACTCAAACCCGCGTGCGCGCGCCGCTTCCACCAAGGCAAACACCTGCTCGGCAGGTTGTACCCGGTGCACTGCTTTTTGCACCGCAGGGTCAAAATCCTGCACCCCGAAGCTCAGTCGGTTGAAGCCGAGTTCGGCCAGGGTATCCAGGCGCGCGGCGTCTACCGTCCGGGGGTCAACCTCAATGGAATACTCACCCCCCGCGACAAAGCTGAAGTTGCGGCGCAGCATTGCCATCAGCTCCCGTAGCTCTGTGTCACTCAAAAAGGTAGGGCTCCCGCCCCCGAGGTGCAACTGGCTGACGGACTGCCCGGTACCCATCAGCCGGGTGTGTAACTCCACCTCCCGCGTCAAGTAGCGCAAATACGTGGCCGCTTTGTCATGGTGCTTGGTGATGATTTTGTTGCAAGCGCAGTAGTAGCACAGCGATTCGCAAAACGGAATGTGCACATACAAAGACAAAGGCAAGGCCAGCGCGGCAGCACCGGAGCGGCGTTGCAATAGTGCTTGGGAGTAATCGTCCGCGCTGAACGCCTCTACAAAGCGGTCCGCGGTCGGATACGAGGTGTAACGTGGCCCGGAAACATCAAAGCGGGTCAACAGTTGTTCTGAAATGGGTGCGGAACCAAGGGCTGCGTTCATGAATACTCCAAGCTAGCGCACAGACTGTGAACGAAACAGCCTTCAGGCTCCTTGATTTACATCAAGGAGTTTCAGGATGACCCGGACCATAATTGACTTGCATCAGGGGAACACCATGCTCGAACACGCAATGCCTACCGCCAAGTCTCAGGACGCCCACGCTTCTATCGCCATCACGCCGGTGGGAGCCGGGGCATTGAATTCCCACACCATCAAGGTCGCATGCTCCAACTGCAACCTGCGCGAGCTTTGCATGCCCTTGGGCCTGAGCCCCACGGAACTCGAGAAAATCGACGACGTGGTCGCCAGCCGCCGCAAAATCAAACGCGGCGCAACCCTGTTTCGCAACGGTGAAAAGTTCACCAGCCTCTATGCCATCCGCACCGGCTTCTTCAAAACCTGCGTAGCGTCTGAAGACGGCCGCGACCAGGTCACCGGTTTTCAAATGGCGGGAGAGGTCGTCGGACTCGATGGCATCGTGAACGACCACCACACTTGCGACGCCGTGGCGCTGGAAGACGCAGAGGTTTGCGTCATGCCCTTTGACCGGATTGAAGAGCTGTCGCGCGAGGTGACTTCGCTGCAGCGCCATGTCCACAAAATCATGAGCCGCGAAATCGTGCGCGAAAACGGCGTCATGCTCCTCTTGGGCAGCATGCGGGCCGAAGAGCGACTCGCCGCATTTCTGCTGAACCTGGTGCAACGCCTGCACGCCCGCGGCTTCTCGCAGTCAGAACTGGTGCTGCGGATGACGCGTGAAGAAATCGGCAGTTACCTCGGCTTGAAACTCGAAACCGTGAGCCGTACCTTCTCCAAGTTCGTGGACGACGGAATTGTGGAAGTCAAGCAACGGCATGTGCGCATCCTGAATACCGATGCCCTCAAAGACATCGTCAACCCCAAAGTCTGCAACTGAGCGATACCACGCTCGCTAGTTGTTGACGTCTGCAGCGCTCATGGCGAGCAAAGCCGTGAGCGCGCTGGAAGCCAGCGTCACCCCCCAAAACACGAAAAACGCCACGGTGTAAATCCCCTGGCGTGACAGCGGCAAAGCCGCGTCATTCCAATGCAGATCGTGGGGGTCTATGAATGCGAACACCACGATTTCCAGCACGCCTGCCGCCAGAAAAGCAGGCCACACGACAGCCATCCATGGGGCTCTCGGCATCCCATTGCTCCTTGCCAACCGCTTAACGGGCAGGCGCAGCGGCTGGCACGATGCCAGTAGCTGCATGGTTACGGGCCTGCATGGCGGGTGCCAGGCTTTCTGGTTGGGTGGCCAGGGTCTTGTTGATGTCCAAGCCCGTTTGGTAATAGTTTTCATCGACGACCGGGTCCATACCCCGGGCGGCCAGATAGAAAGTCAGGAAGCTCGCCACCACCACGATCAGCGGGCCGGACACTACCAGCCACACATGGCCGAACTTCCACCAGGGGGCTGCGGGGGTAGAGGAACTTGTCGGGTTGGACATAGAGGGGGCTTTCTTAACGCGGAACTATGAATACGGACTTCTCGGTCACCACTGCAGCCTCAGGGGCCGATTTCACCGTGAAATGGATGGGATGCGATCCCGGAATTGCACCTTCATACGGCAGCTGCACGCGAATCGCAATCCAGCGGGATTCGGTCGAGCCGACTTCCATG
>JAIXVK010000406.1 GCA_027483085.1 Comamonadaceae bacterium
GTCCGATGATGGAGGAGTATTTGCGCCGGGCACTCTTGCTCAGCCGCGGGGACTGGAGTGTGTTTGTGACGCGGCCGCTGTCTGCATCCCTGTTGCTGGCGGCTCTGGCTTTGCTTGTGGTGGTGATGCTGCCGTCCATCAAGGCTAAGCGGGAAGAGGCTTTTGTGGAGGATTGATTCCACCTGAAGCGCTATGAAATCAAGAGCTGCTGGCGCATACCTTACCTGCGCTAGCGGCTCTTTTTATTCAAAACCATCGCCTAAAAATGCAAAGATTTCGGTGAACTCCGGGGAACCGGCACTCATGCCGGAATCGCCAGCCCCCGCACCACCGCAGGCCGCGCCACAAAGGCAGCCAGCACACGCGCCACTTCGGGGAAGTCGGCGAAGCCCACCAGATCGCCCGCTTCGTAAAAGCCCACCAGATTGCGCACCCACGGGAAGATGGCAATGTCGGCCACGGTGTAGTCGTCGCCCATCATCCATGTGCGGCCCGCGAGGTGCTGGTTCAGCACGCCCAGAAGGCGCTTGCTCTCGGCGACATAGCGGTCGCGCGGGCGCTTGTCTTCATAGTCTTTGCCGGCGAATTTGTGGAAGAAACCCAGCTGCCCGAACATGGGCCCCAAGCCACCCATTTGCCACATCAGCCACTGGATGGCTTGGTAGCGCTGCGCAGGGTCGGCAGGCAGCAGCTTGCCGGTTTTGTCGGCCAGGTAGATCAGGATGGCGCCGGACTCAAACAGCGCCAGCGGCTGGCCGCCGGGGCCTTGCGGGTCCAGGATGGCCGGGATTTTGTTGTTGGGGTTGAGGGACAAGAACTCCGGTGTGGTCTGGTCGTTGGTCTGGAAGTTGACCTTGTGCGCCTCGTAGGGCAGGCCTAGCTCTTCGAGCGCAATACTCACCTTCACGCCGTTGGGCGTGGGCAGCGAGTAAAGCTGCAGGCGGTCAGGGTGTTGGGCGGGCCATTTGGCGGGGATGGGGACGGTAGATAAATCCGTCATAAGGACATTCCAAAATGCTCTGTTTTTGATAGCTACTCGCGTACATTCTACGAGGGCTATAGGCCTAAACAACTTAAAATAGCGACTCAATGCCATCCCCCTGCAAGTCGAAGCCCTGATGCCAACAACACCCTCCACCCCAGCCCCTGAGGCGCCCCAAGCGGTGTCGTTCTCGCAGGCACGGCTGTTCTGGTGGAAGCTGGGTTGGGTGAGCTTCGGCGGGCCCGCAGGCCAGATTGCCATGATGCACCAGGAGCTGGTGGAGCGCAGGCGCTGGATCTCCGAGAAGCGCTTTTTGCACGCACTGAACTACTGCATGGTGCTGCCCGGCCCAGAGGCGCAGCAGCTGGCCACCTACATCGGCTGGCTGATGCACCGCACCTGGGGCGGCGTGGTGGCGGGTGGCTTGTTTGTACTGCCCTCGCTGTTCATGCTGGTGGGCCTGTCGTGGGTGTACATCGCTTATGGCGATGTGGCCTGGGTGGCGGGCATCTTCTACGGCATCAAGCCGGCAGTGACGGCCATCGTGGTGCAGGCGGCCCACCGCATCGGCTCGCGCGCGCTCAAAAACGGCGCACTTTGGGCGATTGCGGCCGCCTCATTTGTGGCTATTTTTGCCTTGCAACTGCCCTTCCCACTCATCGTGCTGTCTGCGGCGGCTATCGGCTGGGCCGGTGGGCGCTGGGCGTCCCAGTGGTTTCAACTGGGCGGCGGGCACGGCGCTGCCAATGCCAGCCAAGGCCAGGCGCTGATTGATGACAACACCCCCACACCGGCGCACGCGCTCTTTCGTTGGAGCCGGCTCGGCGTAGTGGTAGCAAGTGGCGCAGTGCTGTGGGCGCTGCCCATGGGCTGGCTGACCTTGCAGTTCGGCTGGGACCACACGCTCACCCAAATGGGCTGGTTCTTTACCAAGGCCGCGCTGCTCACCTTTGGCGGAGCCTATGCGGTGTTGCCCTATGTGTTTCAGGGCGCGGTGGGCCATTACGGCTGGCTCACCCCCACTCAGATGATGGATGGCTTGGCCCTGGGCGAAACCACGCCGGGCCCGCTGATCATGGTGGTGGCCTTTGTGGGTTTTGTGGGCGGCTATGTGAAAGCGGTGTTCGGGCCCGACCAGCTGTTTTTGGCAGGCGCCGTAGCAGCCACACTAGTGACCTGGTTCACCTTTTTGCCCTCGTTTGTGTTCATTCTGGCCGGCGGCCCATTGGTAGAAACCACGCATAACAAGCTGAGCTTCACCGCACCGCTCACCGCCATCACTGCGGCCGTGGTGGGCGTGATCCTGAATCTGGCGCTGTTCTTCGGCTACCACCTGCTGTGGCCGCAAGGTTTTGCCGGCCCGTTTGACGCAGTGTCTGCCGCCATTGCTATCGCCGCGGGCGTGGCACTTTTCAAATACCAACGCAGCGTGATGCAGGTGCTTGCCGCCTGCGCCCTGATAGGCCTGGCGCTTAGCGCAGTGCGAGCACTGTAGGCGCCTGCAGCGCTGGGCTCTGGTGGCCCAGCTTGAAGAAGGCCACCGACTCCACCAACTGCTGCGCCTCGTGCCGCAGGCCGCTGGCGGCTGCGGCAATCTCTTCCACCATGGCGGCGTTTTGCTGCGTAGTCTGGTCGATGAGCGCAATCGCTTGCCCCACCTGCTGCACGCCAGTGCTCTGCTCGGAGCTGGCGGCGCTGATCTCGCCCATGATGTCGGTCACATGGCGGATCGAGCCCACCACCTGCGACATCGATTGCCCCGCCTTGGCCACCAACGCGTTCCCACGCTCCACCCGCTCCAGGCTCGCGTCGATCAGGCTTTTGACTTCTTTGGCCGCGGCCGCCGAACGCCCAGCCAGCGAGCGCACCTCGGATGCCACCACCGCAAAACCCCGCCCTTGCTCGCCGGCGCGCGCCGCCTCGACCGCGGCGTTCAGCGCCAGGATGTTGGTCTGGAACGCAATGCCGTCAATCAC
>JAIXVK010000637.1 GCA_027483085.1 Comamonadaceae bacterium
CAGCAGCTCGAAGGCCGCATGGACGAGTATTACGAAGCCCTGTCCCTGGACCCGCGCCGCGCCAAGCTATTGCGCGGTAGCATCTTGGAGCAGGTGCTGGCAGATGGTCTGCACATTGAGCTGGGTTTTACCAAGCCTGCCGACGACACCGAGCGCGAGGCCCTGCTGCGCCGCCTGGATGCCTACTTGTGCGAGATCAAGGAATCGCAAATCCGCGACGGCCTGCACACCTTTGGCCAGTCGCCCACCGGGCGCCAGCGGGTGGACACGCTGGTGGCGCTGGCCCGCTACCCCGGTGGCTCAGGCGCTGCGCAGGCCAGCCTGACGGTAGCCTTGGCGCAAGACTTGGGCCTGACGGACTTTGACGCCCTGAGCCCGGACTGGGCCGCACCGTGGATCGGCCCACGGCCCGCCGTGCTGCAAACCCTGAGCGACGACCCCTGGCGCCACGCCGGTCACACCCGCGAACGCGTGGAGCTGCTGGCCACCCGCGTGGTGCAAGACATGGCAGAGCAGGGCAGTGCGCTGCCCGGTGGCCCGGTGGATGCGCCTGAATCTTGGCCCCACACCACCCAAGTACTGCAGCGCCTGCAAACGGTGCTGGCCCCGCGCCTCGATGCTTGTGGCCCGAATGAGATCACCCAGCTGCTGCGCGGGCTCGATGGCCGCTTCATTCCGCCCGGCCCCAGCGGCGCACCGTCGCGCGGCCGGCCCGATGTGCTGCCCACCGGGCGCAACTTTTACTCGGTGGACACTCGCGCCATCCCCACCCAAACCGCCTACGCCATGGGCGCCAAGGGCGCAGACCGCGTGGTCGAGCGTCACCTGCAAGACCATGGCGCTTACCCCATGGCCATGGGCCTGTCGGTGTGGGGCACCAGCACCATGCGCACCGGCGGTGAGGACGTGGCCCAGGCCTTCTCGCTCTTGGGCGTGCGGCCCAAATGGGCAGCCGGCAGCAACCGTGTGACGGACATTGAAGTCATGCCCATGACCGTGCTGGGCCGCCCGCGAGTGGATGTGACACTGCGGGTGTCCGGCTTCTTCCGCGATGCCTTCCCCAATGTGATCGATTTGTTCGACACCGCCGTGCGCGCCGTGGCCGCTATCTCGCCCGAGGATGAGGCGGACGACGTCAACCCGATCCGCGTGCGGGTGCAGGCCGAGGCGGCTCAGGCCCAGGCCGCCGGCCACAGCGATGCAGACGCCGAGCGCGCCTCTACCTGGCGCGTGTTCGGCCCCCGGCCCGGCGGCTATGGCGCGGGCCTGCAAGCATCCATTGCCAGCGGCAACTGGACCGAGCGCTCCGAGCTGGCCGAAGCCTATTTGCGTGCCGGTGCCTTTGCTTACGGCCAGGACAGCGATGGCGCTGCCGCCCCCGAGGCCTTTGCCCAGCGCATGGCCGGGCTGGACGCGGTGCTGCACAACCAGGACAACCGCGAGCACGACATCCTCGACTCCGGCGACTACTACCAGTTCATGGGCGGCATGGCCGCGGCGGTGGAGCACCTGAGCGGCAAGAACGCCGCCCTGTACCACGGCGACTTCAGCGTGCCCGGCGCACCGCAAATCCGCAGCTTGGGCGAAGAAGTGGCCCGCGTGGTGCGCTCGCGCGCCGTCAACCCCAAGTGGATAGACGGCATCAAGCGCCACGGCTACAAGGGCGCGTTTGAAATGGCGGCCACCGTCGACTTTTTGTTTGCCTTTGACGCCACTACCGGCGTGGTGGCCGACCACCAGTACGCGCTGGTGGCCGACGCCTATGTGCACGACGACGACACCCGCTCCTTCTTGCAACAACACAACCCCGGCGCCCTGCGCAGCATCGGCGAGCGCCTGCTGGAAGCCATGCAGCGCGGCCTGTGGGCCGAGCCCGGCGACCACCGCGAACGCATCCAGGACCATGTGCTGGCGCTCGAAAACCAATTGGAAGCATCCTGACCATGCCCCTGAATCCCGACGTTCGTTCCGACCTTCGCCCCGACACGCACTCCGGCGCCCTGGCATCCGCCAGCGCGCCCGAGCAAGTTCCTTTTCCCTTCACCGCGCTGGTGGGCCAGCAGGCTTTGCAGCGCGCGCTGCTGCTGGTGGCGGTAGACCCCGGCATTGGTGGTGTGCTCATTGGCGGGCCGCGTGGCACGGCCAAGTCCACCGCCGCACGGGCTTTGGCCGCCTTGCTGCCGCAGGCTCCGTTTGTCACTCTGCCATTGGCGGCCAGCCTAGAGCAACTGGTGGGCACGCTGAGCATTGAAGACGCCTTGCGAAGCGGCGCCGTGCGCCTCTCGCCTGGCCTAGTAGCGCGGGCGCACCAGGGCGTGCTGTATGTGGACGAGGTGAATTTGCTGCCCGACGCGCTGGTCGACGCCTTGCTGGACGTGGCCGCCAGCGGCGTCAACACCGTGGAGCGCGACGGCATATCGCAGCGCCACGCCGCGCGCTTTGTGCTGGTGGGCACCATGAACCCGGAGGAGGGCGAACTGCGCCCCCAGCTGCTGGACCGCTTTGGCCTCTCGGTGTGGCTGCACAACCCGATGGACGCAGCGCAGCGCCAGCAGATCGTGCGCAGCCGTCTGCTGTTTGACGCCGACCCGGGTGCGGTGGCCGAAAGCCATGCCGACGCCCTGCAAAACCTGGCCGCTAGTGTGTTGGACGCGCAAGCCCTGTTGCCCCGCGTGCAGTGGCCGGACGATGCACTGGCCCACGCCGGTGCGCTGGCGCTGGCAGCCGGAGTGGACGGTGTGCGGGCCGATTTGGTGATGCTGCGCGCCGCCCGCGCATCTGCCGCGCTGGACGGACGTGATGCGGTAACCGTGGCCGATGTGGACGCCGTGGCCGAGCTGGCCTTGCACCACCGCCGACAAGTTGGAGCGCAGCCCCCTTCACCACAAGCTTCGCAGAAACCCCAGCCCCCCACCCAAGGCCATGATGCCGGCACCCCCCAGCCTGAATCGACCGGTGCCGGCAGTGCCGGTGGCGATTGGGGCGCCATGCCCCCGGTGCCTGTGGGCACCGTGCGGCCTGCGGCTGCAGGAGTGCTCCCGCCAAAAAAAGCCTGAGCCACCCCGGCCCTGCGCCCCAAAGTGCGGCGCGCGGCGGGCGGTGGCGCACAGCAGCCTTGTCAGCCGGTGCCCATGCATCGGCGGTAGCTGCGCGCGCGCCATCCGGCCCCGCAACACGACGCGGCGCCATCGCCTGGCTGCCCACCCTGCAAGTCAAAGGCCGCAATGCCTTGGCCGCGCAGCACCTGCGCTGGCGCGAGCCCAAGGCCAAGCCGTCTACCTTGCACTTGCTGCTGCTGGACACCTCCGGCTCCATGCGCCAAGGCGGCCGCCTGGCGCGAGCCAAAGGCTACGCGGCTAATGTGCTGGAGCAGGCCGCCCGCGCGGGCGACCATGTGGCGCTGTTGTGCTTTGGCGGGCAGGGCGTGGAAGTGCTGGTGCCCCCCGGCCCCGCACGCCGCGCCGCCGCAGTGCGCGTGCAACAACGCGGCGGCGGTGGCGGCACACCCTTGGCGCAAGCCATGGCTGCCGCCGACAATCTGATGACCCAACACCGCCGGGTACGAGGCACCAATGCCAGCGCAGCGTCTACCGTCCTCTGGTTGCTCACCGATGGCCGCACCCTGGAGCAACCCCAATCTCCACATGGTGCGGAGCAGTTGGTGGTGGTTGACTTTGACGACGCCAAGGTCAGGGTGGGGCGATGTGCCGACTGGGCTGCTCGCTGGGGCGCAGAGTACCGGCGGGGTGACTAGGTGCTATGGAATTAGGAGCTGTTGTGCAACAAAAATGAGTTCTGCTGATAGCTTTGTTAATCATATGCAGCACCGTTATTGTTGCATTGATGTGGGCCTCCGCGACAACATCAGCATAAGGTTTGATGAATGAATCATCTCTTGCCTTACTAGAGCTTGTATCTTGGTTGACTGAGGACCGCCTTAACCTGACGCTCTACGCGTCGCTTTAGATCAGAAAAGCGTTCGGTGTTTTTCGGAATGTCGTGAGTGAAGAAACATTTTTGGAAATACTCATCTACAAATGAACTATGTTTTCGAGATAGCGCTCGCTTTATTGATCCAACGCTTGCACCGCCCCCATTTCTTTTCTGTTCTTGATATAGGCAGCGCGCTCTCTCGGTAATGGCCTCAGCTGAGCAGTAGTCCTTAACGTAACCCGTTACTACCTCTTCAAACCACTGTTCTGCAGTTAATCCAAACCATTGCCCACATTCAAGTTTTTCACGTTTTAGTGCACGGAGTGCTTGGTCTGCATTGGTTGTACTAAAAAGTTCCGAATAGTAAATTCGGCCAGCCCTCATTAATTCGCTGGGATTCACTTTGTCGGAGGGGGCAACTATTGAATACACCGGAGAAGGTTTATTTGCATTCATCTCTTCGATGAAATAGGCAGCATCACAAGCTGCAAAGAAGACAAATAGGTTGAAGGCGCAGGCAACATTGAGATCAATTAGAAGCAATGCTAGTTCTGGCCAAGTTATGTTCTCGTCATTGGCCAGAGCAAGTCCTTCACCGTATGCCATTCCATGACATTCGAAGTGAAGAATCGGGTAACTCCCGCTCTCCTTTGCTTCTTGAATATATGTTCGCAATAGATGAACCAAGGAATCTTTTGTAAGGCAGTTCTGAATTTCAAAAGAAAGATTCTTTTCTACGAAGGAGTCAAGGGTCGAAATAAATTCACCCAATATTCTTCCTGTTGGAACCTCGTGTGAAGTCAGCGATTGGATAACGACTAACTTGGAAAATCTAAAGCCTTCGATGTGCTTATTCATTATTTTTTAAGCTGGAGAATGAACTTTCTGTTCTCCTCATCAAATAAATATCCATCACCCACCCATGCGCCGCGCGCGCGGCTTGGCGCTCCCTCTGAATCCGCTCGCTTACCTCGGCCAGCGGCCCGGCGATGCAGATTTGTTGGGGCATGCCCAGGTAGGCGCCCCACCAGATGGTGATGCCCTCGAGCGGCAGGTGTTGGAAGGCGCAGTGGCCGTCCAGCATTACGGCGATGGTGTCGGCGCTGTCGGGCCAGCCGTGGTCGCGCAGTTGGCGACCGGTAGTGATGGTGACCGGGGCGTTGATGTCGTTGAGCGCAATGGCGTGGGCGGCAGTCAGCGCTTGCAGCGCGGTGATGCCGGGCACCACCGACACCGCAAGCGGCAGTTGCAGCGCCAGCCGGTCTGCAATGCGCAGGGTGCTGTCATACAAGGACGGATCGCCCCACACCAGCAGGGCCACGCGGCCACCCTCGGGCAAATGGGCGCGGATTTTCGCCAGCCACACCTCGGCAATGGCGTCGTGCCAGCGGTTCACAGCGCCTGGGTAGTCCGGGTCGTGCGCGTCGCGCACCGGCATGTCGAACTGCACCACCTGCGTGGCAGTGTTGGTGACCAGCGCTTGGCACAGCTCCAGTCGCAGCTCGGCCAGGTCGGCCTTGCCTTCGCCTTTGTGCGGCACGAGGATGAGGTCCGCCGCGTTCAGCGCTTTCACGCCTTGGCGGGTGACGTGGTCGGGGTTGCCGGTGCCAATGCCGACGAGGCAAAGTTCAACCTGTTTGGCCACTCTCACGGCCGCAGTCATTCCGTACCTGCCGGGAAGCGGGGCGCGGTGCCCAGCGGGCGGTAGCGGCGGTCGTAGTCGCCGGCGTACAGGCGGCTGTGGGCAAAGTCTCCTTCACCCAAGTTTTGACCGAGTGTGTGGCCCACCAGAATCAGCGCGGTGCGCTCCATGCCTTCGCCTATTGCCGCTTCAATGGTGGCCAGCGTGGCGCGCACCACGCGTTCGTCCGGCCAGCTGGCGCGCCAGACCACGGCCACCGGGCAGTCTGCGCCGTAGTGGGGCGACAGCTCGGCCACCACGCGCGGCAGCACATGGATAGACAGGTGAATCGCCAGCACTGCCTGCGTGGCCGCAAAGTTGGCCAGCGACTCGGTGTCGGGCATGGCCGATGCGCGGCCCGAGGTGCGGGTGAGAACCACCGATTGGCTCAGGCCCGGCAGCGTCAGCTCGGCCTCCAGCGTGGCAGCGGCAGCGGCAAATGAGGGCACGCCCGGCGTCACGGTGTAGGGAATGCGCAGCGCGCGTAAGCCGCGCAGCTGCTCGCCCATGGCGGACCACACCGACAAGTCGCCCGAATGCAGGCGGGCCACGTCGTGCCCGGCGGCGTGCGCGGTGCTGATTTCTTCAAAAATTTGCTCCAGCGACAGGGGCGCGGTGTTGACGATGCGCGCACCGGGTGGGCAGTGGGCCAACACGCCCTCGGGCACCAGCGAGCCCGCGTACAGGCAGACAGGGCTGGCAGCAATCAGGTCGCGCCCGCGCAGGGTCAACAGGTCGGGTGCGCCGGGGCCGGCGCCTATGAAGTGAACAGTCATGGGGAGGTATTTTCTATGGAAGCCAGTGCCGCTGTGGCCATGCGGTCGGGGCTGATGCTGCGGGTGCCCAGCATGGTTGCGCCGGGGCCTGCCGCTGCGAGTGCCGCCGCCTCGGCCACGCTGTGGGCGCCGTAGCGTTCAGGCACATGGGCACTGGGCGCGGCGGACTGGTCGGCCAGTGCGGGCAGGGTGATGGGTTGGATGGGGACTTGCAATTCGGCCGCCAGTTGCAGCAGGGCGGGGTGGTGGGCTTTGTCGGCGGCAGTGGCAAGCGCACTTAATTGGGCAAGGGTGATGTGCTGTCCGTGCGCTGTGGACGCAGCATCCAGCGCGACCTGCAGGGCGCTGCGCAGCGAGGCTGCTTCGCACCCGGCTCTAAAGCCCAAACCCGCCACCAGCTTCATGCGGGCAAGCAATGTAAGTGAGGCGCCGCCAAGCGAGCGCGGTTCACAGCGTCACGCTCCACTGCACCACCGGTCGGCTGGGCTGCCAGCCGCGCATGCGGCCCACGGGCGCTGCCTTCTCCAGTTCAATGCGCAGCAACTCGCCGCCATGCTCGGCGTGCATTTGCAGCAGGGCAGATTCGGTCTCCAGCGTTACCGCGTTCACCACCAAGCGTGTGCCTCGCGGTGCAGCGGCTTGCAGCCGGGCAAACAGCGCAAGGTCAAACCCGCCACCCACAAAAATGGCGTTAGGTGTGGGCAAGCTCGCCAGCATGTCCGGCGTGTGCCCGTGGTGCACGGTCAGGCGGTGGTCTATGCCAAAGCTCGCCGCATTGCTGCGGATGTTGGTGACGCGCTCGGCGTGTTGCTCCACCGCGCTGGAGCTGCCACCGGCCAAACACCACTCTACCGATATCGAGCCCGAGCCTGCGCCCAAGTCCCACAGGTGTTCGCCGGGGCGGGGGGCGAGTGCGGCCAGCGTCAAAGCGCGTATGGGCGATTTGGTGATTTGGCCGTCGCTGGCAAAGTCTGTGTCCGGCAGGCCGGGGCTACGGGGCAGGCCTTTGAATGTGGTGTCGGTGCTGGCTACTTGCACCGCTACGGCTACAGGGGCTTGAATGTCGGCAAAGTCGAGTGCAGCCGCTGTGGTCTGGCGGATGCGCTCGCGCGGGCCGCCCAATGCTTCCAGCACCCACACGGTAGATGCGCCACAGCCTTGGGTTGTGAGCCATTGGGAAAATTCACCCACCGCTGCCGCATCGCGCAGCAGGCAGATCAGTTGCGCACCAGGGTGCAGCGCGCTGCGGGTGCGCTCAAACGGCGCGGCGTGCAGGCCGAAGCAGTGCACCGCCTCCAGCCGCCAAGCCAGGCGTGAGGCGGCCAGTGAAAAGGTGGAGGGCGCGGGGTGGGCTACCCATTCGCCGGGCTGCAAATGCGCGGCCAGGCTGCCACCCGCCCCAAACCAGAACGGGTCGCCCGAGGCCAGCACCACTGCCGGCTGGCCACGCAGGGCGAGCACAGGCGTTACGTCAAAAGGCACCGGCCATTCGATGCCGCGGTTGCCCACATCGGCTAGCGCCAAGTGGCGTGGCCCGCCGAACACATGCTGAGCGCGGGCCAGTGCCGAGCGGCTACCATCGCCCAGACCATGCAGACCATCTTCACCGATACCAATGATTGAAAGCCAAGGTTTAGAGAGCCGGGATTCAGACATGGCGCGCGGCTCCTTGCGGGTATTGTTGCTGGGCGGCACCACCGAGGCCAGTCGCCTGGCACAGGCCTTGGCGCAGGCCGGGGTGGACGCGGTGTTTTCTTACGCAGGCCGCACCGACGCGCCTATCGCCCAGCCGTTGCCCACCCGCGTGGGTGGCTTTGGCGGGGTGGCGGGGCTGCAGGCCTTTTTGCAGGACCAACGCATCAGCCATGTGGTGGACGCCACCCACCCCTTTGCCGCCCAAATGAGCAGCAACGCGGTGCAGGCCTGTGCCGCCGCTGGCGTGCCCCTGCTGGCGCTGGAGCGACCTGTCTGGCAGGCGCAGGGGGGTGATGTGTGGGCGCATGTGGCGGATATCGACGCCGCTGTGAAAGCTTTGCCTGCTGAGCCCGCCCGCGTTTTTTTGGCTATCGGCAAGCAGAACCTGGCGCCGTTTTTGGCTTGTGCCCAGCACTGGTACCTGTTGCGCCTGGTGGACCCGGTGTTGGACTTGCCCGCCGCGCGCGGCCATGTGGTGCTGGACCGCGGCCCCTTCACGCTGCAGGACGACCGCGCCTTGCTGCAGGCGCACGGCATCACGCACATCGTCGCCAAAAACTCCGGCGGTGCGGGCGCCGAGGCCAAGCTGACGGCCGCCCGTGAATTGGGGCTGCCCGTCATCCTGATTAACCGGCCGCACATTCCCAGCCGCCACACCGTGGGCAGCGTGCCCGAGGTGCTGCACTGGCTGGGCGTGGCAGGCCATTGAAATTTTCATAGCGCGGAGCGCGGGGTGTAGACAAAGCGGCCCACGTGGCGGGTGGCGCTGTTGCCCACGATGACCACGGTGCGCATATCCGCCATCTCGGGGGTGGCCTCACCCAGGCGCACTGTCGTCAGCTTTTCTTCTGGCGTGCTCACGGCGCGGGCAAAGGTGATCAGGCGCTCCGGGCCGCAGGCGTCCAGCAGCACTTGCAGCACGCGGCCAAAGGTATGCGGGCGGCTGGCGGAGCGGGGGTTGTAAAACGCCATCGCAAAGTCGGCCCCGGCTGCGGCGCGCACACGGGCTTCAATCAGCTCGGCGGGTTTGAGGTTGTCGCTCAGGTTGATCGCGCAAAAGTCGTGGCCCAGGGGCGCACCCGCTTTGGCTGCAGCCGCCAGCATGGCGGTGATGCCGGGCAGCACGCGAATATCGAGCGCCTGCCAGTCGGGCCGGCCTTCCAGCGCTTCAAACACGGCAGCCGCCATGGCAAACACGCCGGGGTCGCCAGAAGACACGATCACCACCTGCTTGCCCTCGGCGGCCATCTGCAAGGCAGCGCGGGCGCGGTCCATTTCGACCCGGTTGTCCGAGGCGTGCAGCGTGAGGCCGGGGCGCGGTGCAATGCGCGCAACGTAGGGGATGTAGCCCACGATGTCGGTGGCGGCCTCAATGGCGGCGGTCACTTCTGGGGTAACCAGTTGCGCGTCGCCCGGGCCCAAGCCTG
>JAIXVK010000037.1 GCA_027483085.1 Comamonadaceae bacterium
AAAACCTCCTTGGGCCCAAGCCGGGAGGGCACTGGACACGCCCACAACCAAAGCTGCCAAAGCCGTCCGACGAGAAAAAAACTTGCTGCGCATTGTCAACACCTCTGTGCATGAAACTCGGATAACCGAACTATGCGACAGCTGGGTTGCAGCAACATGACAAAGCCGCGCCCATGAAAAAAGCCTGCATTCCGTTGGGAATGCAGGCTTTATCGAAGGAGTCTTTCCTATCATCCTCGCAAACCCGCATGGAATTTAGGATTTCTTAGGCATTTCTTTCAAAGTACCCCCTGAAATACCCCCAATCGGTTTTGCTGCCCCCTTCGCTTCGGTCATTCTTTTGGACTGGTGCTACCTGCGAAAACGATCAGTAAATCTTTCACCACATGTAGCGCCACTGCTACACAAAACGCCTCATCCCGCCTCTGCTCGCCGTCAGCCAGCTTCTCTAACAGCTTGTCTTTTAGCCAAGTCCAGACGGCAAAGAAAAAGGGCCCATGGGGCCCTTTTGAAACTTAGAGTCTAGCGGCTTAAGCTTGCTTTGCTTTGCGACGCTTTACAGCAGCACCAATCAGACCAAATCCAGCGAGCAACATCGCATAGGTTTCTGGCTCAGGTACGGCCGCGACATTGAATTGGAAGTTAGCCATTCCATAGTCGGACTCAGTGTTAGGACCACCAAAGCTTCGGGACAAAGTGGTCCCACTGCCGTATTGATAGCCGTTGATCGTAAAGGCACTGGTATCGTATGTAGTGCCGTAGTAGCGGTAAGGATCCGAACCAGAAACGGCTACAAGGCGGTATTTGTTCCCGCTTGTCAGATTTAGGTTGCTGATAGTCGAGTAGCGGTAGTCACCAAATAGCGAATCCGAAGAAAGTACGTTGGTTGACGCCAGCAATGTTCGAGAAGACTCCTCGAAAATACCCACTTGGATTGAACCCGATGCGAAGCCGTTTTTGCCTGCATCAAAGGCGCCAAGAGAATTAACGGTCACGTTGTCAGAGCCGACTGTGAAGATCGTGCCAAACGACCATGAACCATTGGTAGAAATTGTGTTTGTGCTTGGGACAGAACGAAATGTTGATGCCTGAGCAATACCTACGCTAGCTAGAGAGAGCAGCGCAACAATAAGACTAGATGCAATTTTCATAATTGATTTCCAAAGATTGGTGTGACAGATTACTTGCCGAGGAGAACTTAAGTTGACAGCGCTCAATTCGCAATAGTCCGATTGGCTCATCACATGTGGCACAAATGAAAACGAGTTCTACCAAGTTGACTTCAATCCACTGAATTTTTGTCTGTTTACATTCACTGCAATACCCAAGCTTCATAAACTTCTCAGTAGCCGGGTAGCCGCCAAACAAAACGCCTCATCTCTCCTCAGCTCGCAATCAGCTAGCCGATCCCTCAGCCGCTCATAGGTGCGCTGCCTCATGCCTTTAGGCCGCTGCCAGTCCTCTCCTATCTTCTCCTCTATGCGCCGTTGCTCCCGCCACGTCCGAGCCATTGCGTCCTCAGACTGCGAGCTGTACGACACACGCTGGCAATGGCGACAGGCAAAGCGCCCGGATCGCATGTAAAGCACTGCCACCTGCCGGGCACAACGTGGGCACTGAAACCATGGCCGCGCGCCGCCAAAGTTACACGGCTTGTAGATCAGCGCCACCCGCTCACTGATGCTGCGCCGCTCTCCGTTTTGGGTCAGGCTGTAATCAAGCGTTACCGCGCTTTGTGGGGTCACGTTCACCCCAATGCTGCCTGTAGGCTCGCCGCCCCTGTTCCAGCTCCAGTTAAAGAACCTGTTTCCAGTTAACAGGCCTTTACGTGCCCATACTCGCACGTCCACCCGTTGCAGTTGCTCGCCTTTGACCTTGTAAGCCGGTCTGCCAGCCCCTAGCCTTGATCCACCTTTTGCCATGTGTTTTTCTCCACAGAAAACGAAGCCGCTTGGCTAAGTCGTTGTTTCCTCGCGCGTGCGCGCGTACTGTTCGGTATTTATCGCCGTGCGCCCAAGGCGTTTGCCACCCATTGCTGTGCCGCCTTCTTTTGGTGAAGCTCAGGCTTTGGGGGTCTTTGGAAATATTCGCCCGTCTCTGGGTTGAATAGCGACGGGTCTAGCTCTGACTCTTTAACGCGCACAAGCTCTTGGTGCTCCGCTATCGGGTCAGGCTTTGGCGTAGCGGGTGAAGGTGCTTTTGGGGGGAACTCTACAGAGCATAGACTTCGCCCTTTTTGGGTTGATCCAAAGTCCATAGAGATCGACTCCTTACGCTTTCCTTTGCCCTTGCTGGTGAATATCTCCGCCATCGTCCTCATGCGCTTTGCCGGGGCTGGCGCATCTACTCCCAAGGCTTGCAGGTAGGGAACTGGATCGCGCTCTATCGCATCGCGGATCGACGCCCATACTTTGCTTTTCAGCGCCGCATCAGCGCCTGCCCTGAGCGTTTGAAGCACGGTCTTTGCCGCTGCCTGCCTTGTCAGGCCTGAGAGCTTTGCAGGGGCTTTGTGCAGGCCATAGACCGACGCCACAGCATCAAAGAAGTTTTGCTGCATTGCCATCAGGGTTTGACGGTTACCCATGAGCTTGCCGCCATTCATACGCCCGTCCACCAGTGGCAGGATCAATACATGGCAGTGGTGTTGCGCTTCGTCCCTGTGTAAGTCGGAACTCAGAACGTTGTTTGCGCCGCCGAAGTAGTCACCGGCCCAAGTGGTGCAGGTCACAAAATAGTCACGCTCATTTAGGCCGTGCGCCACTGGCAGGCTAAACACCAGCTCCAAGCCCAGCACAGCGTCTTTGCGTAGGGTTGTGAGCCCTGCCGCTGCCATCAGGTCTTTAGCGAGCTGAGCTACATCATCAGGGGTTAGCGGCCCCGCTAGGATTTCATTCAAGTACGTGCGTGTTGGATCAATGGATGACGATGCACCCATCTCCGCTTGAATGGTGCGCTTGTTATGGCGCGCCGCTTTGCCGATGATGCCGCTACCTGTGAGCTTTTTAATTCTCAAGATAGCGGCCCCGCTCATCTAGGCCAACCTAGCTTTTTGAGTAGGTCGGTCAGGTACTGTGAAGGCATGGCGCACCAGACACGAAGCACCGCACCTTTGCAATGGGCCAGGATCGCGCCGTTAGTTGCTTTCATGGCTCGCCCCGCTCTCTAGCACGTAAAGGCCTACGCGGTGTTTGTCGCCTGCCTCAGTAACTACCGTTTGCCAGTGCGTGGTTATGCGGTGCCCCAGCTTGCGAAGTTGGAGCACACGGGCTGGGCAGTGGTACACGTCCAGATAACGCATTGCCTCAAAGGTAGTTATCGAGAACTGACTCAGCGCCTCCAAAAGACGTTTGGCTTGACTAGCGCCACCAGTTCCTTTGAATAGGTCGTGAATCGCTCTGAGAGCTGCAATTTTTTCGGGAGAAGTTGCCGGTTCTTTCGTCATGGCCAGCCCCCTTAAATCGCGCTCAAGCGAACAGTGCTAACCGTAGTTTTTTGCAGCAATTGCGCCTCAAAGAGGCTCGCCAACTCAGTGCGCTTAGAGTGCAAGCGCTGAACTAGCTCTTTGATTTCGGCTTCAGTTTTGCCAGCTATGCGCGCGGCATTGATGGCCTTGACCTCATCCGAGGGCCAGCCAACAGCCCTATGACCAATTTTGACTGGTTTGGTAAAAAGCCCTGCATTGATCGCGTTGTAAACGCTGGCATGGCTTGCGTGACCCATCTCCGCTTTCACGGCAGGCATTCTGAAAATCGACATAGCTAAAAAGCTCCTTAACAAGGGTTAAAAAAGCTCTCAGCAAGATCAGGCCGAGGCAACCAAACAGGCGGAGTTTTTTAAACAGCCGCCGTTTGGTGCAGAATCACGCTTGAAGTGGACAGCTAATCTCTTCATGGCGTGAGCCCCTGAACCCCATTTGCCTTGCCGGGCATTTGGGGTTTCTTGCTTTCGAACGGGTTTCAATCAGTACCAGGATAACTTCTTTGATGGCGCATAGCAGTGCCTGACTGAACCTGTAATTAATGTAGCGAGCTTTTGGTGTGAGTCGGGGGGCTTACCTCTGTATTTCCTTTACGCAAGAAGACTCAGGTTTTTTAGACATTGCAGTGGCTGCCTTTATGCTGCCTTCCGCTTGAACGCAACCACGTTGGCTTTTGTGCAGTTTTCCAAATAATCGCCCCAGTGTTGCATCATCTGCGCACGCTCCTCCAGATAGGTCGCATGGTTGTAAGCCGCGCTCACTTGGTCACGCTCTTGGTGTGCAAGTTGCAGCTCAATGTGGGCGTGATTGAAGCCCATCTCATGCAAGACGGTTGACGCAATACCCCGGAAGCCATGACCCGTCATCCGGCCTTTGTAGCCCATGCGTTCCAGAGCTTTCAGGATGGTGTTGTTACTCATCGGTTTTTCGTGATCCCGCTCGCCGGGGAATAGCAAAGCGCCATGGCCTGAAACGATGTGCAGTGTCTGCAAAACCTCTATGGCTTGCGATGACAGCAGGACGATGTGGGGTGTTTTCATCTTCATACGCGCCGCCGGAATATTCCACCGTGCGGCCTCCAGATCGAACTCCTCCCACCTCGCGCCAATCAGCTCAGAGGTACGAACAAACGTGAGCGCCATCAGTTTCATGGCAAGGCGAGTAACGGTTGATCCTTGGTAGGCGTCGATATGTCGCATCAGCTCTGGCAGCTCCCTCGAGTCAAGACGCGCATAGTTCACCTTTACGCGTGATGCCAAGACATCAGCAGGCTTGATGGCCGCCGCTGGATTGCGGGTGGCTAACCCATGGGCAATGCTGTATCGAAAGACCTGCCCGGACGTCTGCAAAGCTCGCTTGGCAATATCCAATGCGCCGCGCCCCGCGATACCTTTGACCATAGACACCAGCTCTGGTGCTTCTATCGCCGATACAGGACGTTTTCCAATGGCGGGGAATATGTCGGCCTTGAGCCGCCTGATAACGTCATCTGCATGGCGTGAACTCTTTGCGCCCCTCCAGTGCTCCCACCACAGCAGAGCCACTGATTGAAACGAATTGTCGGCCGCTGTTTGCTTTGCCAACTTAGTGGCTTTGCGCTCTGCCATGGGGTCATTCCCCTTTTTGAGCAGCTTTCGTGCATCGTCCATCAGCTCTCGCGCCTCAGCCAACGAAACCTCGCCATAAGCGCCCAAGGCCATCACCTTCTCTTTGCCATCAACCCGGTACTTCCAGCGCCACAGCTTGGAACCGGACTCAGTAACCAACAGGTAGAGCCCTTTTCCGTCACTCAGCTTGACGGGTCGGGGGCCGGGCTTGGCATTCTTGATAGCTAAGTCTGTAAGGGGCATAGGGGTCTCTTTTTCGGCACATTTGGAGAGTACCCCCAAGTTTTTCAGCCGATACCCCCGTTTTTACCCCCAGTTTGATTTGGCAGTCAATCGACGCCCCTGTACCGCTTTGCACGGTAAGTTATTGATTTACCAAAGAAAAAA
>JAIXVK010000105.1 GCA_027483085.1 Comamonadaceae bacterium
ATTACATGGGTGGGGCTGTTGGGGCTCATCATTTCCACTGGTGGTGTGGGCGGCTTTTGTATCAATCTGGGTCATGAGATCGGCCACAAGCGCGCGCCGCTGGAGCGCTGGCTGGCCAAGCTGATTTTGGCGCCCACGTTTTACGGCCACTTCACCATCGAGCACAACCGCGGCCACCACCGCGATGTGGCCACCCCGCAAGACCCGGCCTCTTCGCGCATGGGCGAATCGATCTGGCGTTTCGTGTGGCGCGAAATGCCCGGCGCCTGGCGCCGCGCCTGGGCACTGGAGCGCGAGCGCACCCGCTTGGACGGACAGGCCTTCTGGTCCTGGCACAACGAGATATTGCAACCCGCAGCCATCACCGCCGCATTGTGGGCAGCACTGTGTGTGTGGCTGGGGCCGCAGGTGTTGGTGTTCCTGGTGCTGGCGTCGCTGTGGTCGAACTTCCAGCTCACATCGGCCAACTACATTGAGCACTACGGCCTGCTTCGCCAGCAGGATGCCAATGGCCGGTTTGAAACCTGCAAGCCGCAGCATTCTTGGAACAGCAACCACGTGTTCTCCAACTGGGCGACCTTCCACCTGCAGCGCCACTCGGACCATCACGCTCACCCGCTGCGGCGCTACCAGTCGCTGCGGCACTTTGACGAAGCACCGCAGCTGCCCAGTGGCTACTTTGGCATGTTCCCTATCGCCTATGTGCCTCCCTTGTGGTTTGCGGTGATGGACAAGCGTTTGCTTGCCGCCGTGGGCCATGACCCGGCGCGCATTAACTTTGCACCGGGACAACGAGAACGGTTGGTGGCGAAGTACGGCTTGGTGGAGCGCTCTCCCGAACGCTAGTCCGGGCACGGGCGTTGAGCGCTACAAGCAGCCTTGAAGGTTGAAGGAATGGTTGTTGGATTTATACTGTATTTTTATACAGTTAAATGCGAACTCCTAAGCTCACCAAGACTCTACGACCGGTAGCCGCCCCAGCGCCGGTCTACGCCGAGCTACATTGCCTCTCCAATTTCAGCTTCCAGCGCGGTGCCTCGCAGCCGGAAGAGTTGGTGGAGCGGGCGCACCGGCTCGGGTATGCGGCGCTGGCTATTACCGACGAATGTTCGGTGGCCGGGGTGGTGCGCGCGCATGGCGAGGCGCAGCGTCTGGGCATGCAGCTGCTGCCGGGGGCGGAGTTTGCGGTGCCTTACCCGGCTGCGCCGGGTGGTGTGGCGGCGGGCGCCAGCTTCACCGTGGTGGTGTTGCCGCACAACCTGCAGGGCTGGGGCAACCTGTGTGAGTTCATCACCCGCGCGCGCATGGCGGCGCCCAAGGGCGACTACCGGGTCGCCTGGCTGGGGCAGCCGGATGCCTCTCCCTGGCACACGCTGCGGCATTGCGAGGTGCTGCTGCACCTGCCCCTTGCTATCAAAACAGAAGCTGCTTGCGCAATAGCAGCGGGCGCCATAGGCCTATTTGGCACTAATTGCTGGCTGGCGGTCACTGCGGGTCTGGGCGGCATGCAGGCTTTGGAGCGGGCGCACTGGCAGCAGATTGCGGCGGTGAGCGGGCTGGCCCCACTTGCTACCGGGCAGGTGCGCATGCACACCCGCTCGCGTAAGCCGCTGCACGATGTGCTGACCGCCGTGCGCTGCGGCCTGCCGGTGGCGCAGTGCGGCTTTGCGCTGCAGGCCAATGCTGAACACCACCTGCGCAGTCGCGCCCGGCTCGCGGCCCTATTCACGCCCGACGAGTTGGCCCACACGCTAGTGGTGGCGGGGCGCTGCAGCTTCACGCTGGATGCGCTGCGCTACCAGTACCCCATGGAGGCGGTGCTGCCCGGCCACACCCCGGCGCAGACTTTGCGCCAGTACACCGAAGAGGGCGCCTTGGAGCGTTACCCGGCCGGTATGCCGCCCCACGTGCGCACGCAGGTGGAGCATGAGCTGACGCTGATTGCCGACATGAAGTACGAGATGTACTTTCTCACCGTGCACGACCTGGTGCGCTTTGCGCGGGGGCGCGGCATCTTGTGCCAGGGACGGGGCTCGGCGGCGAACTCTGCGGTCTGCTACTGCCTAGGCGTGACCGAGGTGGACCCCAGTCGCATGAACGTGCTGTTTGAGCGCTTCATCTCCAAGGAGCGCGACGAGCCGCCCGATATTGATGTGGACTTTGAGCACCAGCGGCGCGAAGAGGTCATTCAGTACATCTACGCCAAATATGGCCGCGAGCGTGCCGCCATTACGGCCGTGGTGGCCAGCTACCGGCCACGCAGCGCGCTGCGCGATGTGGGGCGGGCGCTGGAGATTCCTGAGGTGCTGATCACTGCCATGGCCAAGGAGCATCCGGGCATGTATAGCCGTGCAGTGCTGGTGGAGCGGCTGCAGGCTGCTATCGAAAAAGTAGCTGGTAGCGCAGATTCCGTGAGCGCTGAAGGTGATTTTGATTCAAAAGTGCAGGCTTATGGTGCGGCAGGACAGAGCCAGAGCGGCAGGGCGCACAGCGCAGGTCAAGGAGGAGCCCGCAACGCGGGCGGGGGACACGGAGCTGGGCGCCCTGCCGCTCTGGCTCCTGAGGGTGGCGCTGCTGAGCATGGCCTGTTGGTGGACGGTTCGTCCCTGCCGCCTTTGCGCCGCCTGCAACTCTGGCTGGACCTTGCCACACAACTGCAAAATTTCCCCCGCCACCTGAGCCAGCACGTAGGCGGCTTTGTGCTCACCCAAGGCCCGCTCACGCGGCTGGTGCCAGTGGAAAACGCGTCCATGCCGGACCGCTCTGTCATCCAGTGGGACAAGGACGACCTG
>JAIXVK010000582.1 GCA_027483085.1 Comamonadaceae bacterium
CGAGTCGGCTGCCACCGCCACGCGCTGGTAGGCACTTGGCGTGTGGCCCATGACCAGCGGATGGTTCATGCGAAACCACGCCGCACTCGGGCCGGCAAACATGCGGCCCTGGGCCGTGCGCGTGTCCACCAGATCGGGGTAGCCCCATTCATGGTGCGCGAACGGGAAACGCTGCACGGGTGCCGCACCCGGCTGCTTCGGTGCCAACGGCAAGGGGTGACCGGGCAGGCCATCGGGCAAGCCTACCTCGTCCTCGCGCTCAAACAGGGCGGTGGCGCGAATTAACTCTTTGCCATCCGCCGGTGCAACAGAAGAGAAGTGGCTGAGCTGCTGCGCCAGCGCATCTTCAAGCGCGAGTTGGAACCCGGCAGCTGGATTGACGAACTGAAGATTGCCGAAGAGTTCGGCATCAGCCGCCCCCCCCCTGCGCGAAGCCCTGAAAGTACTTGCCGCCGAAGGCCTGGTGACCATGAAGGTGCGCCGCGGCGCCTATGTGACCGAGGTGTCGCAACAAGACCTGGCCGATGTGTACCACCTGCTGAGCCTGCTGGAGAGCGACGCGGCCGGCGTAGTAGCCACCAAAGCCACGGACGCAGAAATCAAGGAACTGCAGGCATTACACAAAGCACTGGAGGCTGCGGCCAAGCACGGCAAAGACAAAGCTGCCACCACCGACCAGTTTTTTGCGGTGAATGAGAAGTTCCACATGCGCCTGCTGGAGATTGCCGACAACCGCTGGCGCGACCAGATGGTGGCCGACCTGCGCAAGGTCATGAAGCTCAACCGCCACAACTCCCTGCTCAAAACCGGGCGCATTGAAGAGTCCTTGGCTGAGCATCGTGCCATCATGGACGCCCTGGCGGCCCGCGACCCTGCGCTCACCGCGCAGCGCATGGCCGAACACTTTGCCAACGGGCTCGAAGCGGCCACCTGAACTCCCTAGAATGGGGCATGGCTGATCGCTTGATGTCCCTTTCGCTGGATCAACAAACTCTGCTGGAATACCGCGCGATTCTGGAGAATGCGTCGGTCGGAATTCTGTTCACCCGGGACCGCAAGGTTCTGCACTGCAACCCGCGCTTCAACGAGATATTCGGCTACGCCGAGGGCGAATTGCAAGGACAACCCGGCCGGGTGTTCTACCTGAGTGACACCGACTACACCCGCATGGGCGAAGTGGCAGGCCCGCGCCTGACGCGTGGGGAGCCCGTGAGTCTTGAATTCACCATGCGGCGCAAAGATGACACGCCCATCGATTGCCACATGCGCATCAAGCCGGTGAACCCCCATAACTCGGCAGAAGGCACGATCTGGATTTTTGAAGACATCACCGAGCGCAAAAAAGCAGAATCCGCACTGCAACAGCTGATCCACCGGCAGGACGCGATATTAGAAAACGCTTCGGTGGGCATCATGTTCACCCGTAACGGGCTGATAGAGCTGACGAATCCACGCTTTGATGCGATCCTCGGTTGGCCCCCCGGTGCACTCCTGGGGCAAAAAACACGCGTGTTTTTCAGTTCCGACGAGGACCACCAGGCGTTTGCCGAGCATGCAGGAGCCACGCTGGCGTCCGGCGCACTCATGGAGGCAGAGTGGCTGAACAGCCGCCATGATGGGAGCCAGGTCTGGTGCCGACACCTGGCGAAAGCGGTGACCACAACCGCCGATAACCGGACCACCATCTGGATTACGGAAGACATCAGCGAAAAGAAGGCTGCGGCTGACGCTTTGTTGCAAGCCCATCAGGTGCTGGAGCAACGGGTAGAAGAGCGAACCCGCGAATTGCAGGATGCGCACCAGCGCATGCAGGTAGTGATCGACAGCTCCACGCTGGCCATTTACACGCAAGACCAGCAAGGCCGCGTACTGAGCTGGAACACGGCTGCAGAAAAAATGTTTAACCTGCTGCGTCAAGAGACGCTCGACGACCCATCCATTTTTTCGCAGCGCTTGGAGTCCCCCGAGCTGCAAGCTCTGCGCGAGCAAGCGTTTGAAGGACGCAAAGTAGTCAACACCGAACTGCAGCTGAATCTGCCCGGCGGGCAGGCCTTGGAATTGAGCTTGAACATCGTGGCTTTGCACGGCCAGGCCGGCCAGGCCTATGGCGTGCTGACGATGGCCTCGGACATCAGCGAAAGAAAAGCCAACGAACGCAAGGTGGCCTTCATGGCCTACCACGATGCACTGACCGGATTGCCCAACCGGCAACTTCTGGAGGACCGCCTGGAGGTCGCCATGGCGCAAGCAGACCGCGCAAAGACCAAGGTTTCCTTGCTGTTTCTGGATCTGGACAACTTCAAGCGCATCAACGACACGCTGGGGCATGCCATCGGCGACAGCCTGCTACAAGAAGTGGCGCAGCGGCTGCGCACTTGCGTGCGCGAGAGTGACACCATCAGCCGCCAGGGCGGCGATGAGTTTGTCGTGCTGCTGAATGCCCTGAAAGACAAAGACGCCGCACTACCGGTGATTGCCAAATTGCTGGATCGGCTCGACGAGCCGTTCTACACCGATGGGCACGAACTCGCGACCTCCGCCTCCATCGGAGTTACGGTGTACCCGGATGACGGCCAAGACTTCGATACCTTGCGCAAAAAGGCGGATATGGCCATGTACCGCGCCAAGGAAGCCGGGCGAAACACCTACCGGTACTTCAACGAAGCTATGAACGCGGAGGCCAAGGAACACCTGCACCTGCGAAACGGCTTGCGTCGCGCATTGGAACGCAATGAATTGGTTCTCCATTACCAGCCCCAAATCGACTTGCCCACGGGTCGAATTTTTGGAGCCGAGGCCCTGATTCGCTGGAACCACCCCGACCTGGGCATGGTCTCGCCGGCCCGATTTATACCGGTTGCCGAGGATAGTGGCTTGATTGTTCCTATTGGTGACTGGGTGATGTCTGAGGCTTGTCGCCAGGCTATGTCATGGTACCGGCAAGGCCTGCCCGCTCTGCTCATGGCGGTCAACGTGTCTGTGGCTCAATTCAACCGTGGCAACCTGGAAGAGGCCTTGGTTAAGGTCTTGCTCGAGTCCGGAATGAATCCGCAGAACCTAGAGTTGGAACTCACAGAGTCACTGTTGATTCAAAATGTAGACCACGTACTCGCCGCCCTCAAGCGCCTGAAAGGGCTAGGCGTGCAACTGGCGATCGACGATTTCGGTACGGGCTATTCGAGCCTGTCGTACCTGAAACGATTTGACATCGACAAACTCAAAATCGACCAGAGTTTTGTGCGTGACCTCGTAGCCGACCCCGAAGACACCGCCATCGTGAACGCCATCATCCAAATGGCCAAAAGCATGGGCCTAAAAACCATCGCAGAAGGGGTGGAGACACCCGACATCGTCACGTTGTTGCAACGCTTCGGGTGCGATGAGGCGCAGGGCTTTTTCTTTGCGAGGCCCATGCCAGCCGACGCATTTGCATCATTCGTCGCGAGTCATCCGCAAACCAACACACCCCTCGCTTAGCGACGCCTCACAAA
>JAIXVK010000155.1 GCA_027483085.1 Comamonadaceae bacterium
GCTGGGTGAGTCCCCGTTCTGGCACTCGGCTGAGCAGCAGCTTTACTGGGTGGACATTCCCGGTAAAGCCATTCTGCGGGCCAATATTTACATGGGCACCGTGCAGCGCTGGGACATGCCCAGCGAACCCGGTTGCATTGCCCCCGCAGCCAAAGGCGGCCTGGTGATCGCCCTGCGCGATGGCGTTTTCCGTGCCCACTCGTGGGGCGGAGAGCTGGAGCGTATTGCCACCTTGCCGTATGACACCGTAGTCATCCGCGCCAACGATGGCAAGTGCGATGCCTTGGGCCGCTTCTGGGTGGGCACGATCGACGAGCCCAAGGCCGGACGGGCCGCGGAGCTGTACTCCATCGATTGCCGCTCCGGCGCTGCCGTGGTGCAAAAACATGCAGGCGATGCGCTGACCGCCAACGGCTTGGCCTGGAGCCCTGACCAGCGCACCGTCTACTGGTCGGACACCCCGAACCATGTGACCCACGCGTGGGACTTTGACCTTCAAGCCAACGCCTTGAGCGCCCACCGCGTCTGGCGCCAGTACGAGCCCAAGCCCGCTGGCTGGACTTTTGAGAACACCCACTATGCCGGCCGCCCGGATGGCGCTGCGGTGGATGTCGAGGGCAATTACTACGCGGCCATGTTTGAAGGGCGCCGCATCTGCAAATTTGCGCCCGATGGCCGCCTGTTGGCCAGCTTGGAGACGCCGGCCCAGTGCCCGACCATGCCCTGTTTTGGCGGAGAGGACCTCAAAACCCTCTACATCACCACGGCCCGGCACGGACGCAGTGCCGCGGAGCTCGCGCAGTTTCCTTTGTCGGGCGCGGTGTTCTTTATGCGGGTGGACGTGGCGGGTCTGCCGGTGCAGGCCTTCGCGGACTGAGCCTCAAGACCCAAGGGCCTGAGGGCCTGAGGGCCTGAGGGCGGCCTGGCCCGGGGCGGCAGGGACTCAAATTTCCGGCGTTTGGCTGTTCAAAAAATTCACGCCGCAGGGCAGGGGGGCCGCTTACCATTGCCGCCATGTTGCCCCTGCCCGCCGCCATCCAGCCCTTTGTTGACCAGATCCGTGCCGCCGCTACGGACCAGACGCCTCTGCAGATTCGCGGTGGAGGCAGCAAAGACTTTTACGGTTGCCTCCAGCCCGCAGGCCTGCTGGACACCCGCAGCCTGAGCGGCGTGGTCGATTACGCGCCCAGCGAGCTGGTGGTCACGGTGGCCACCGGAACACCGCTCTCCACCCTCGAGGCCCTGCTGGCCGAGCAAGGCCAGTGTCTGCCTTTCGAGCCGCCGCACTACCAGTGGTCTACCCGCGTTACTGGCGCCCCGGCGAGCACCGCCACTGTGGGAGGTTTGGTGGCCAGTGGTTTGGCAGGCCCCGCCCGTGCCAGCGTTGGCAGCGTGCGCGACTATGTGCTGGGCTTGAAACTCATCAATGGTCGCGGGGAGTACCTGACTTTCGGCGGCCAGGTCATGAAAAACGTGGCCGGTTACGACGTGTCCCGCCTGATGGCAGGGGCCATGGGCACCCTGGGCCTGATGACCGAGGTCTCGCTCAAGGTGCTGCCTTTTGCCCCCGCCGAGGCCACGCTGGTGTTCCCGCTAGGGCAAGCAGCCGCCCTCGAGCAACTCCACCGCTGGGCCGGCGAGCCGCTGCCCCTGAATGCCAGCTGCTGGGTGCACGACGGGAGCGCAGGTGCGGCGGGTCAAGACCTGTTGTTTGTGCGGCTGCGCGGTGCCGTGGCCGCCGTGGAAGCGGCCTGCCAGCGCATGTTGCGCGAGGTACCGGGCGAGCGCATGGACCCGGCGCAAGCCGCCGCCGATTGGGACCGTTGCCGCGACCAAACGCTGCCCTTCTTTACCGACGGTGCGGCCACGGGTCACGCCTTGTGGCGCTTGTCGGTGGCGCAAACCGCGCCGGTGCTGGACCTGCCCTGGGCGCAGTTGATCGAGTGGCATGGCGGTGTGCGTTGGCTCTGGGCGCCGTTGCAAGCCGGGCCCCAATTGCAGACCGTGGCCCGCGCAGCCGGTGGGAATGCTATGGTTTTTGTAGCTGGAGCCGCAGACCTTACGGGCGCTAAGTGCCAATTCCGCTCTGATGTTCCGGGGCAGGCCGCTTTGCTCAAACGCCTCAAGGCCGCGTTCGATCCGGCCGGTATCTTCAACGCCGGCAGGCTCTACCCCGACTTCTGACGCCGGGCGCCACTCACTACACCTTATGCAGACCCAACTCGCCCCCGAATACCAGAACACCGCGGACGGCCAAGCCGCCGAGGCCATTCTGCGCAAATGTGTCCATTGCGGTTTTTGCACTGCGACGTGCCCGACCTACCAGCTGCTCGGCGATGAGCTCGACGGCCCGCGTGGCCGCATCTACCTCATGAAGCAGGTGCTGGAAGGCCAGGAGCCCACGCGTGCCACCCAGATGCACCTCGACCGTTGCCTGACCTGCCGCAACTGCGAAAGCACCTGCCCCAGCGGAGTGGACTACGGCCATCTGGTCGACATCGGCCGCAAGCTGGTTGATGCCAAAGTGCCCCGGCCCGCGGGCGAAAAGGCCCTACGCTGGGCGCTGAAAGAGGGGCTGCCTTCGCCCCTGTTCGCCCCGGCCATGAAGCTGGGCCAACTGGTGCGCCCGCTGCTGCCCCAAAGCCTGAAAAACAAAGTGCCCGCGCCGCAGGATGCCGGCCAATGGCCCGACCGGGAGCACCCGCGTCAGGTTTTGATGCTGGCCGGTTGCGTGCAGCCCAGCATGTCGCCCAATATCAACAGCGCCACGGCCCGGGTGCTGGATGCGGCCGGTATCCAGCCCTTGCTGGCA
>JAIXVK010000620.1 GCA_027483085.1 Comamonadaceae bacterium
CATGGCGCAACATCAAGGCAGGCGGCGGGGTGGGCATTGGCACCCTGCTTTACCTGGCAAAAGAAAACGGGTTCACCATGCCAAAGGCAGGCCAGCCCCAGAGCAAGCCCGACCCGCAAGCCGCTGCCCGCATTGCCCGTGAGCGAGCAGCCGCCCAGCAAGCAGAGCGAGCGCAGCAAGAGGACGCCCACCGGCAGGCAGCAAGCGAGGCCGCAAGCGTTTGGGAGCAGGGCAGCGAGACAGGCACCAGTGCATACCTGGTGCGCAAAGGTGTGCAGCCCTATGGCGTGCGCTTTGGGGCTGGTGGCTGGCTGCTGGTGCCCGTGCGTGATGCAGCGGGCGAGCTGTGGAACGTACAGCGCATTGCACCAGAGAAGCCCACCAGCGGGCCGGATAAGCTGTTTTTGAAGGGCGGGCGTAAGTCTGGCCTGTGGCACCTGTGCGGCGACCCTGTAGGGGCTGCGGTGGTGTTGGTGGCTGAAGGCTACGCCACAGCGGCAAGCTTGCACGAGGCTACAGGGCGACCGGTGGCGGTTGCCTTTGATGCGGGCAACCTGGCACACGTTGCCAAGGCACTGCGCCAACAGTACCCCGCTGCGCTGCTGTTGCTGTGTGGTGATGATGATGTGCAGACGTTTGCACAGAAGGGGCATAACCCCGGCAGGGACAAAGCCACGGCAGCGGCCAAGGTAGTGCAGGGCGTTGCCGTATTCCCTGAGCAGTTGCCCGAGGGCGGCAGCGACTTCAACGATATGCACCAAGCGGCGGGGCTGGATGCTGTGCGGGCTTTGGTAGAGGCTGCGATTGAATCGCATCAAACCGAGCAACAGGCCCACCAGACCAAGCCACAAGAGGCGCAAAAGTCAAAGGCAGGCCAGCGCACCCAACGGCAGCAAAACGAGCGCTCAGAGCCACAAAATGGCGGTGCTGTTGATCGATTCTTTGTGATCGACACTGGCGATGCATCTGGCCTGTACCACATACCCCGCCTGAATGGTGAGGACGGCAAACCTGTGCGTGTGTGTGGCGTGCTGCGGGTGGTGGGCTTGGCACGAGACAGCCACGATAACCAAGCTGCACTACTGCTGGAGTTTGTTACCCAGTTTGGCAAGGTGCGGCGCTGGCTGATGCCTCTCGCCATGCTGGCAGGGGATGGCAACGCCTACCGCACTGCACTGCTGGGGCTGGGCTTTATGACCCCCACCGATGGCAAGCGCCGTGCATGGCTCACAGAGTACCTACAGAGCCGCAACCCTGAAGCCTTGGAGCTGGTGCGCCACGTTCCTAAAGTTGGCTGGGCGGGCCGCTGCTACGTGCTACCCGATGAAACCCTAGGCACCAGCCCCAGCGGGGAGCGGGTCATTTTTCACAGTGAGGCAGGTATTGAAGCTAACTTCAGCAAGCGCGGCGAGCTGGGCCATTGGCAGGCCGATTTAGCCCGCCTCTGCGTGGGTAACTCCCGTGCAGCTTTTGCGGTGGCCACGGCCTTTGCGGGGCCGCTGCTGGCGTGGGCCAATGGTGTGACCGGTGGCGGGGTTCACTATGTTGGGCCTACCTCTATCGGCAAGACTACATGCTTCCTGCTGGCTGCCAGTGTGTGGGGCAAGGGCACCGAGAAAGACCCAGACAGCTACATGCAAAAGTGGCGGGCGACCTCTAACGGCTTGGAGTACCAAGGCGAGCAGCACAACGACTGCACACTGATTCTGGATGAGCTGGGGCAGATGGATGCGGGCGACGCTGGCAACGCTGCATACATGCTGGCCGATGGCATGGGCAAGACACGGGGCAAAGGGGCTGGCGGGCTACGGCCTAAGCCTACCTGGCGGCTGCTATTCCTGAGTAGTGGCGAGCTAACACTAGCCCAGCACATGGAGACTGTGGGAAAGAAAATGAAGGGCGGGCAAGAGGTGCGCCTGATTCCCATACCTACCGAAGTGCGGGAGGGGTCTGCCATCGAGGACTTTCACGAATTCGGCAACGGGCACGAGCTATCCGGCTGGGTGCAGACCCGTGCGGCCCGGTGCTATGGCGTGGCGGGCCGTGCGTGGCTGGAATACCTGGTGAACCATACCGAGGGTTTAGCTGCTGAGCTGCGCACACGTATGGATGCGATAGAGGCTCAGATCGTGCCAGCCAATGCAGCGGGGCAAGTGAAGCGGGGCGGGCGGCGCTTTGCCCTGATTGCGGCTGCTGGTGAGATGGCGACAGCGGCGGGTATTACCGGCTGGCCTGAAGATGAAGCGATCAACGCTGCCCAAATATGCTTTGATGCGTGGATAAAGCTGCGGGGCGGGGCTGGCAGTAGCGAGAAGGTAAACATGCTGAGGCAGGTTCGTGCGTTCCTTGAGACGCATGGGGATGGCCGGTTTGCTATGTGGCACAGGGCAGCGGATGACCATGCCCCCAAGACGCTACAGCGGGCCGGTGTGCGGCGCATGTTGAATGAGGATGGCAAGCCTATCAAGACCAACAGCCAGCACCTTGCAGAGATTGGTGACCGGATGCCAGCCGCCGTAGGCGAGGCCGTGAGCTTTGAGTACTTTGTTCTTGGTGAGACATTCAAGACCGAAGTTTGCAAAGGCTATGACGTGCAGGCGGTGTGCGCTGTCCTGGTGGAGCATGGTTGCTTGACGGTCAAAGAGGCGGGGCGCTACAGCATCAAGACCACGCTCCCCGGCATAGGCGATGCACGGTGCTACCTGATACCGCCTGCGATCTTTGATCTAGACGTTTAGATGGGTGACAAAGGTAGGCGGTGCGGGGCTGGGTTTGCATAGCAGGTGCGCCCAGCCCCGTAGTGTTTATGCCTCCGTCTTTTGCTTCCTGAGGGGAGCACACGGGCCGCGCTGGGGGGCGGTGTGCGTGAAGCACTCTCGCGCTACAAAAGGCCGGTATGCCCACGTAATGGCACCAAAGAGAAGTTGCAACGGCTGTTTTCTGGAGCTTGAGCATGGCCGCAAACGCACGATACGTAATTTGGTTACATGAGTCGGAGCGCTGCGAGGTGTTTTTGTCGCATGGCCTGAAGCTGTGGAGCTGGCACATGCGCTGCCACGATATGAAAAACAAGGCTAATTTGCTGCTGACTTTCTTGCTTTGGGGCTGTTTGCTCCCTGTTCCCCCCTGACTCCGAAGGTGCCGGGGGGAGCGTGAACCCGCATGGATACTGGCTCCCCCCTGTGCTCCCTGTACCCCCTACAGAAAAGGCGGTTGACCGAGCTTTATTGCCTGCCGTATTTCAATCACTTGTAACGGCGTTACTTGATTGGGCGGCTGTCCTGTTGGGTAGGGGCGGGTTATAAGTCGAGCACTTGCCGAGCCTAGACCGACCAGTTAGCGGCATTTTTATAGAAATACAAAACTACCCCCCTGGGGTTTGGGTGCAGCGCTTTGTGGCTATCTGAGGTTGAGGGGTTAGTGGGTGCCCTATCTATCTGGACACCTGCCCCCCTTAAAGGTACTCCTATGCTTTCGCCGGTGAGGGTAATTTGAACCATGCAGTTTTGCCAGCGGCTGGCCCTAGCAAAGGGTGAACGGTGAATGGTGAACGGTGAATGGTTTTGTGTCCCCAAGTTGCGAAGGATGGCAGCTGACTGATGGCATCAAACTGTCTGGTGCTGCCCTGCATGTGTACCTGGTGGCATAAGGGGAGGGGGTGGTCAAAAGTCTGGGGCCTATAGGCCGGAAACCGACCAGTTAACCAAATTTTTACGTGCGCTAGTTATGGAGGGGGGGGTACTCCCTGAGTGCTGGCCCGTGTCAAAAATGGGGGTAGCGAAAGCGAAACCGGGGAACAAACCGGGGAACAAACCGAGAAAATATTTTCAACTTTCTAGGATTCATGCGGGTTACCGAGGTTCTTTCAATTGACCCCAGCCCACCAATTCAAACCTAAGTCATTGATTTGACTTAGGTTTTTCCCTCAAGACTTAGCGCTTTCACGCGCCGGTGTGCCACTTTGGTGTGCCGGGGCTGGGAGCTGCTAATGCCTATCCGCGTTCCATCGCGTCTCTACCGCAATCGTCACGGTACCTTCTATTTCCGGCTTCTGGTCCCGGTTGACTTGCGGCCGTTTGTAGGGCAGAGCGAGCTCCGCCTGACCTTGGCAACCGAGCTGCGCCAGACGGCGATAATCGCGTCCCTTTTACTGATTGCGGACCTGCCACGGATGCTGGCAGGGCTAAGAGCCATGGCAGACACCGAAGCGAGCCCTCCCACCGACTTTTTCGCACTTTGGCGGCTTCAGGTGCTCAAGAATGCACAACTGAGCAATCAGATCAGCATGCTCCGGGACGAGCTGCAAGACCGGGAGTTTGAGATTGCCGGTATGGTTCCCCGCAGCAAAGCCCGTGAAGTCGTCCAGCGCGCATACAAGGCGGGGCAGCTCACCGGCAAGACACAGCTTGAAGAGCGTCTTGTATTCCCGCCACCACCGGAGCGCACAAAGCTGTTTTCGGAGCTTGTCGCGGCCTACCTAGCCAGCTTCGATTACCGAGCCTCTGGCGGGCGCAAAAAGCCCGTAGGGGCCAAGACCTTGGACGGCTACACCACGGACCTCCAGCTCTTTGTGAAGGTCATGGGCGACATTCGCATTGGGACAATCGACCGCACCATAGCGGGCGAGTATTTCGGCATCCTGCGCCGACTCCCGCCCAACATGAACCGGGTTGCGAAATACAGGGACAAGACCATTCCTGAGCTCTTGGCCATGGGCGACCCGCCGCAATCAGAGGTGAATGCCAGCAAACGGCTTGAGCGGGCTAGCAGTGCCTTCAAGTGGGCGCTGGAGGAAAAGCGCAAATGGGGCATTGATTCAAACCCGTTCACAGGCTTCGGACAGTCTGGGGAAGTCAAGTCTGCGCGACGGCCATTTACCGTTGACGAGATGCGCGCGCTGCTATCGCACCCAAGCTATCAGAGTCGGCAATTCGACTCTCCCTACTCTTTTTGGCTCATACCACTGGCTGTTTTCACGGGCGCCCGATTGGGAGAGCTCGCCCAGCTCGATCTGAAGGATTTTGTGCAGGTGGAGGGTATCCCCTGCATCGACATTAACGACATTGAAGCGCCTGACGCGGAGGCAACCGAGGGGACGCGGAGGAAGCGCGTTAAAACGCGGAACGCGAAGCGCCTTGTCCCGATTCATCCTGAGCTGATGCGCATGGGTCTACTTCGGTACGTGGATGCCATGCGCGAGCGAAAGCACGTGCACCTCTTTCCAGAGCTCAGCCGAACCCGCCGGGATGGCCCCTCACATGCCGCATCAAACTGGTTTCAGAGGTTCCGAAAGAAAGTAGGAATCACCAGCAAGCAAGAAACGGTATTCCATTCGTTTCGGCACGGCTTCATTACTAACTTGCTCGACAGCGGAATTACTCCGCACCTGTTGGCCCCTATCGTCGGTCATGAAGCTGAGCTGGTGACTGGACGGATTTACTGGAATGTGAAGGACGCGACCATGCGGAAGCCTACTGTTGACGCTTTCGCGTTACCGGTTGAGATCACATCTTTTTTTCCCGAGTTCGATAAATGTGTGATCGGTCAATTTACGGGGAGGCGGTAAAAAATTTAGGTGCCAACAGCGCTCTTTTGACTGGGTCAGCAATCCTATAATTTTTACTGCAAAGGGGGGAAGTATGAAGTTAAAAAAAGTTGCACTCACAGTGAGTGCAGTCATGTCTTTATCGTTGTTAAACGGATGCAATCAGGACACTGCTAAAAGCGCTGTCTCGGTGAAAGAAGCAGTCGTTTCACCCAAGGTTGAAAGCGCAGGTAAATTACCGGAACCGGCTGTCCAAGTTGATCTCAGTTCACCTGACAGGGCGATCAAAACTCTATTCGCCATGCAAGACAGGGCATCAGTTGTCGAACATAACAGGCAAGTTGAAGAGCAAGCAAACGCAGAGAAAAATCGCAAGACACTTGAGTCGACTCTCGTACTGTTTGATGGTCTTGCAAAGCGCTACTTGGAAGCTGAGGTTACTCCCGCAAAGCCTATTCTCGAAACTGTAGCAAGAGAAATCTTAAAGGTCGAGACTGAGACTGAGACTCGAGCCATAGTGCTAGTGTCCGCCACTAATACAACACCGCTCCCACCGGGTGAAGTTCTCGATGAATACGACAAGAAATGGCGAACCGAGGGATTTAAATACCGCTACATCATGACCAAGGCGGCAGATGGTTGGAAGATCGAGGATCTACAAGAGTGGGGTTACTCGATCAAGAAATCGCGGGAAGAATGGATACGCCCGCACAGGATTGATGCTGTTTTAAACCAAAACAATAGGGTCCGGTCAATCGTAAATCCTCTGTTTTAGGTTCAAGAGGCTTGCCACACTTCGAGCTGGGCGCGGATTTGTAGATGGCTTTTTAAGCATAAGGCTCATTGACTGCGCCTCTTTTGCAATCTTTTTAGTCATCGTTGCTTGCGGGTGTTCGGTGTAAAACTCTTGCAATAGCAGTGGCGGTCCAGCGGCCACCCCGCATCGTGGGGACATTCATTGCGTTCAAGTGCTTCGCAATAGCGTTTGAATTCATGGAGGTTCGAAGTCCGGAAATCATCGGCAAGACCCTTGCGGAGAAAGCGGCGGATGCTGCTTTGTTTCCAGTCGCTCCAAGGGCCTGCGCGTCTGCAAGGTTAGTCTTGTTGCCTAATTGACCAGTGCCCACCTTGGGCGCAAGTGCGTCCTTGGTGCGCTGGGAAATCAGCTGCCGTTCTTTTTGACCAAGCGCGGCGAACAGATGCAGCACGAATGGGTCAACGTCCGAGCCCAGCTCAGCCACGATGAATGGCACCCCACGCGCCATCAATCCGCTAATGAATGCCACGTCCCGGCTGAGGCGGTCCAACTTTGAGACGATGACCGAGCACTTCAGGCGGGCAGCTTTGGCAAGCGCATTCGCAAGGGCAGGGCGCCCCTCAAGTCCGAGCCCACCACTTCCCACCTCTTCAAACCGTTCAACCACCGCAAAACCTTCTGCAGCACAGAAGCGATCAAGCGCGGCATTTTGAGCATCCAGACCAAGTCCGGTCCGGCCCTGTTCGCTGGTTGACACGCGTGTGTAGAGGATTGCTTGCTTCATTTTTGTCATCACTATACGACCGTTTAGAGTTGACACATTGTATGTCACGAGTGGATGACATTTTCTGCATTAGATATTTTTACATCGATTTGTGAGGTTGTCTCACTATAATGAAGACTTCACAACCTTGAGAGAATGAAATGAGCACCACCCGCAAACCGCGCCTAACCCTAAGCATTGACGAAGAGACTTTGGATCTCTTGAAAGAGTTGGAGGGCTTCACCGGCCTTTCACCGGCTCAATCACTTCAGAAGCTTTACCTAGCGCACGTCGCAGAGCTCACCGAATACCTGAAATGGCTGAAGCAGACGCCGGCAGGGAAAAGCATGCAACGTGATCTAGGCAAATACTTGCTGCACAACTACGGACCCGACAACCTTGTCGAGTCGATCAAACGCATCGACCCCACTTACCAAACGGAAGAAGAGAAGTTCGCTGCCGGCCTCAAGAACTGAAAGAGCAAAACCAATGCAAATGAATACCCTGACCCCAGAGCAGCTGGCGGACACCTTGTCAGAGTCCGCCGTCTTGGAAGTCATCGAAAACGGACCACTGCGCACCTATGTGGTCGAGCGCCATGGGCAAGACATTCTGATTTTTGAAGCCAGCGGGCATATCAGCGTGGTCTACCCCTGCGCCATGCTTGATGCAGAAAGCGGCGGCAGCGTCCACGACCACGCGCGGGCATGTCTAGCGGGCTGACCACCGCCGAACTGCCGTGGCGCTCTGGGGCTGGTTTTGCTGAGGTTGACACCTCAGTGGAGCCAGTCCCTTTGCCTTTGGCGGACGGTGAACTTGAAGACCTTGGCGCGCCGGAGGTCCATTCCGTCGCCCGCTTGGTCGAACTCAAACGGAAGGCGGGCGCGCTGGACGATTGGAAGCGCCGCGTCAGCACCTTCCCCAGCACCGACACGCAACAGCTGATTCTGCGAGTCTGCACGACCAGCGATCCGCTGACACTGTGGGCGATTCATGCCGCGCTGGACAAGCGCGATATTCCCCCGTGCCTGCGCTGGCCTGCAAACCGGAGCGACGCGCAGATGGAGTTCGTGACCTGGGCAGCTGATCTGCTTTGGCTCACCAAACGCAACCCCCAGCACTGCACCAAGTTTCGGAGCTGGCGGCGGCTATTCACGCTGCCGCCGGGGTCTGCGGCATGGCTGGAGGTTGCCTACCGGGTTTTCAAAGCCATGTACGTGCGTCAAAACCTATCCAGCTACACCACGCGGGGGCTGGCGTTGGATGATGCGCAGCGTCAACCCTTGATGACGCTGCCGACCAGTCGCATGTTTGCCGCGCGGCAAGAGCTCCAGCCGGCCGCATTTGAGCAAACCCGCGCGCACCTGCTGACCACTGCCATGGAGAACCCAGACAAAGCGGGGGTGCACACGCCTGCGGAGGTAGCAGAGCGCCGGGCGCGCATTTGGCGGGTGCACATCCTTTGCGGCAGGCAACCGGCGGCAACCGCGCGGGGCTGGGTTTCGCTGACCGGTGAAACTGTTTCCCGGCAGGCAATCGCGCGCCTGATTGACATGACTGAAGCCGTCCTGAAAGCGCGTTAGAAATTGCGGCGCATGGTCAACCCCACCACCTTTCGCAGTATCCCTCTCTCCTTCAGAGAGAGGGGGTACATCGCACCCCCTTTTTCTCCTCTGAAAGAAGGGGGTGCAGAGTTCGCGACATAAGGGGGTGCAAGCGACCGCCGGAACGACGCGATTTTGCCGGCGCACAAGGGGGTGCAATTCGCAATCCTGCACCCCCTTCTAAGACCCCCGCCGTACCTTGATACCCCGCGCCACAACCACCGGAAGTGTGAAGCCCTTCGCGGAATTTTTTTCAAGTTTTCCGAGAAACACCTTATAGAGAGCAACCATGAAAAAGAAACCTACCCCGGCAGAAATCGCAGCCGTCCTACAGCGCGCCCTCGAGGCTTGGGATGAGCCCCTTCCAGACCTCGACATTGACCGTTCGATTCTTGATGTTGACGTATCCGCCATGCCATACACGCCACCGCCCCCACGACCGCTGATCACTCCGGGTTGCAGTAAGACCCAGAAAATCTCAATTCGCATCAACTCCGGAACGCTGGCAGCCATCAAGCGGCGAGCCCGAGAACTGAACACCCCATATCAGTCGCTGATCAATCGACAGCTCCGGGACGCGAATGCGGTGGAGTTGCCTGTGTAAGCAAAGCTGTGATTCTTAGGGGTTCTTATCAAAAGAAACACCGAAGTATTTCAGGCGGTATGGACATTGTTTCAATCAATTTCTCAAGGAAGATTCGATAGACTGCCCGATTAACAAAATCGATGGGGGATGCTGTGGACTTTATGAATTGGGCCCTGAGCAGCGTAGGTACGGCAACGCTACTTGCTATTGCCGCGTTTCTGGGCAGATCGCAGTTGTCGCACTGGCTCAATAAAGATTTAGAGCTCAGCAAGTCAAGGTTGCAGCGTGAGATTGAGGTACAAAGGGCTGCGTATCAGCTTGAAATCGAGTCGCATAGAGCCGCCTTTCAAAGAGATCTAGAGTCACAGAAGTCGGCCCTTCAACGCGAGCTGGAGGTCTATAAAGTGACGTTGATTGCCGAAACCGAGCGACTCAAGGCCTCGCAGGACGTGCAAAAGGCAATGGCAATTCGCCTTGGTGAGAAAAAGTTCGAGGCCTTTGACAAGTTACATCGATCGCTAGAAGTAAATGCGGTTTCCTACATTTACGCGGCCCACCTTGTGCATTTGAATTCCGAACAACAAGCTAGAACTGAGCTGATGGAGCAGTTGCTCAACCTGCAAGACCAAATGACGGAAGCAATCTCGCTTGCTTCACCATTTTTGACTTTGAATGAAAAGGCAATTTTGTTAAGTTATTCATCAAAAATAACAGATTTCATTTGCGAGCTCGGTGAAGCGGCTCCGCGCTACAACAAGGCAACTCTTGATCTAGAGCGCGATCGACTTCAAAAATTTGGCTTTGATGCCGAAGACATAGTCCACTCTTATTTGACAAAGATGCTTGCTATGGCCTGAAGTGACTTGGAGGTAACGCTAGCATTCATAAAGTCGACACACACCGTGGACTTTGTGGACGGCGGTTCAAGTGTCATTTGTGGACGGAAAAGCTATGATGCCCACTCCGGTGTGCCACTTTGGTGTGCCACCTCGTGTTTAACCACGCGCTAAGTGCTTGATTTCATTGGCTCAGGCTGTGCGGGTTCGCTTCCCCCCAGCTCCACCATCACCTCTGACAAAGGCCGCTAGCTAGAGATAGTTAGTGGCCTTTTTCTTTGGGAAATCAAGCACTTACAGTGCAGCATAGTACAAAGTGCTCTATTGACTGCTACCGCAAAGCGGGGGAACAATGGGGGGAACAGGGCAGGATTTTTGAGGTTTTTGGGGGGTGTTCCCCCACTTCCGAGGGAAAACGGCCTTATTTGTTCCCCCAGCCCCCGTGAAGGTGTTCCCCCATGTTGACTGATGCAGAGTGCAAAAACGCAGTTTGTTCCCCCGAAAAGAAGCGGGAGCGGCTGGCTTGTTCTGGTGGCCTGTACCTTGAAGTTAGCCCGAATGGGTCTAAGCGCTGGTTTTGGAAATACCGCAAAGACGGCAAAGAAGGGCGCATGGCGCTGGGCAGCTATCCAGATGTTGGCCCCAAAAAAGCACGAGAAGCGCGAGACGCAGCCAAAGAGCAGAAAACTAAGGGAATCGATCCAGTGCAGGCGCGCAAGCTGGACAAGCTGAAAAACACCCGCTCCACTGGTGACACGTTTAAGGAAATCGCATTGGAGTGGTACGCAAAGCAGTCACCTCGATGGAGCGCAAGCCATGCAGAGCGAACGCTGCGCCAATTGGAGCGCGATCTATTCCCGTGGATCGGTGAGCGGCGTATTGCAGAAATCCACTCTATGGAGCTTTTGAAGGCGCTGCACAAGGTGGAGGAGCGCGGAGCCGTGGAGACGGCAGACCGCGTGCGCTTGGTGGCTGGCATGGTTTGGGATTACTGGCTACCCACGGCAGACGTGCAGCA
>JAIXVK010000429.1 GCA_027483085.1 Comamonadaceae bacterium
AGCATTGCCCCGGTGGCGCTGGCGCTCAATATGGTGTTTGAAAACCTCATCAAGCTGCCTGTGCTGCTCACGCTGGCCGATAACGCCGATGCCGGCGGCCACCGCCGCTGGCGCACCGTGTTGCTGGATATTGCGCGGGGCTGGGTGCGCACACCCATGCTGGTGGTGATTCCGCTGGCACTGCTGGTGTCGGTGATGGGCTGGGTGCTGCCCGGCCCGGTGGCACGCACCATTACCTTGTTCTCGCAAGTGACTACCGGCCTTGCGTTGTTCATCATCGGCGGAGCGCTGGTGGGGCTGCAGCTCAAGGGCAAGCGCCGGCTGGTGGGTCAGATCACTATCGGCAAGCTGGTGTTGCACCCGCTGTGTGTGTTTCTGGCGTTCACCTTCGTGGTACCGATTGCAGATCCGCAACTGCGCACCGCCGCCTTGCTCTACGCCGCCATGCCCATGCTGGGCATTTATCCCATCCTCGCGCTGAAGTATGGTCATGAAGAGGTGAGCGCCGCCACCTTGCTGGCTGCCACTGTGGGCTCGTTTTTCACGTTGAATGTGCTGTTGTGGGTGTTGAAGCACTACCCGCTTTAGCCGTGATGCCAGTGTGACGAAAGGCAGGTAACCGACCACCATCGCAGTGGTGCCGGTACAGCCTTGCGATATCGTCTCGCGCTTCTGCTCGATGGATCTGCAGATATGCAGCGTGTCGACATGATGCTGCTTCGCGACCCATAGCGAGCTTGCTTCATCAGTCCGCCTTGACCCGCCCGCCGCTGATCACGGGTTTCCAGCGGGCGATCTCTGCGGCAATTAATTTGCCGAAATTGGCGGGCGTATCCGGCGTGGCGATGGCGCCCTCTGCGTTCAGCCGGCTTTTGAGTTCGGGCGAGTTCAGCGCTTGGTTGACCTGCGCGTTGAGCTTGGCCACCACATCGGCTGGAGTACCGGCAGGTGCCACTACGCCGTACCACTGGTCGGCTTCAAAGCCGGGGTAGCCGCTTTCTGCCACGGTGGGCAGGTCCGGTAGCACGTCCATGCGCTTGGGGCTGGAGACCGCGAGCGCGCGTAATTGCCCGTTTTTGATCTGGTTGATCATGGCCGGTGCGCCGGTAAACAGCACCTGGATCTGGCCGCCCACCATGTCGGTCACAGCGGGCGCGGTGCCGCGGTAGGGAATGTGCAGCAACGAGCTGCCGGTTTGCAGCTTGAAGTACTCGCTGGCGAGGTTGGCAGCGCTGCCGTTGCCACCGGAGCCGTAGTTCAGTTGGCCGGGTTTGGCTTTGGCCAGTGCCACCAGTTCTTTCACATTCTTGGCCGGCACGCTGGGGTGCACTACCAACACGTTGGGCACGCGCGCCACCCAGGCTACCGGCGCGAAGCTCTTGATGGGGTCGTAGGGCAGGTTGGGGTAGAGCGAAGGGTTGACCGCCAGTGTGCCGATGTGGCCCATGAGCAGGGTGTAACCATCGGCCGGGGCTTTGGCCACCTTGTCAGCGCCAATCGACCCGCCTGCGCCGGGCACGTTCTCGATGACCACCGGTTGGCCCCAGGCTTCGTTGAGTTTCTGGCCGATGGCACGGGCCAGAATGTCGGTGGATCCACCGGGTGTGAAGGGCACCACCAGCCGAATGGGCTTGGCGGGGTAGGTGGCGGCCGTCTGTGCTACCGCAGCTTGTGAAAGAAAAAGGCCGCTGGCGCCCGCTAATACTGCGCAAGCAGCTATGAATTTAGTAGTGGCTTGGGTCATTTTTGTCTCCTCGGGAATAGTTATGGAGACAGTGTGCAGGCAGCATCGGGCGCAAAGCAAGCTGCGCATGGCATAGCAGCTATGCAAAAAGCGGTGCTGCGGTTAACGGTGAATCGCTTCCAGCACCACTTTGCTGACCACGTCCATCGCCTTGCGCTGAGTCTGGGTAGTCGGGCGGCGGGCGGACCACACCAGCATCAGCTGGCTCATGATGCGCGGGCTGTGGATGGACTGCACCGTGAAGGTTTCGGGGTTGTCGAAATTACTCAGCGTGTAGCTGGGCAACACTGCGTGGCCCATGCCTTCTTTCACCAGGTTCAGGATGGCGTTGAGCCCGTCCACTTCCAGCAGCACTTCAGGCCGGCGGCCCAGCGCCATCATTTCGCCTTCGAGCAGGATGCGGAATGCATTGGGCCGGCTGGGCAGGATCAGCGGTAGCGCCGCTACTTCTTTGAGGCTGATGGCGGGCGCCGTTTTGCTTTTGCCTTTTTTACCGCCGTCGGGGTTGTGCGAGATGAGCGAGAGCTCGTCTTCATCCAGCGTGCTCATCTCCAAGTCGCTGCTCTGGCCCGGGTTATAGAGCACTGCCATGTCGAGGTTGCCCAAGCGCAGGCCTTCGTGCATTTGCACCGAAAAGCCTTCGGTGAGCGTCAGGTGGGCGTGGGGCAGGGCCTCGCGAAATGCTTTCACCAGCGGCACGGTGATCAGCTTGGAGAGGCTGGGCGGCAGCCCGATGGACACCCTTCCGGCCAGTGCACCGCGAGCAGCACCCATCTCTTCGCGGGTGAGTTGCACCTGGTGCAGGATGCCGCGGCCGTGCTCCAGCAGCAGCTTGCCGGCTTCGGTGGGCACGGCGCCACGGCCGTTGCGGGTGAGCAGGTTC
>JAIXVK010000029.1 GCA_027483085.1 Comamonadaceae bacterium
TAGCCTCTTGCTCGCCGGCGCTGCCCAAGCCCAGCTCCTTGGCACGATCACGGCGTCGTCCACCAACGTCAAAGTGGGCGAGCCCGTGACCATCACGGCCAACATCGATGTGATCAATGCCAATTACTGCGGATTCGTGGTGGGCTTTGGTGATGGCACCTTCAAGGACGCCGTTAGCAACGTCAGCACCCCTGTGCCCTTGGTGATCACCCGCACCTTTGACAAGCCGGGCTCCTACCATGTCACGCTGGGCGGCAAGAACGTCCAGAACCACCCCAATTGCGGCGGCCCAGAGCGGGCTGTCGACATCACCGTCACCGGAGTTGCCAAAGCTGCCGCGCCTGTGGCGTCCGCTGCGGTGAAAGCTGCAGAGGTCTGCGAAAAGCCTTGGAAGCTGTCTGGCAAGCTCAACGCCAAAACCGGCACCTTCACCTGCGCGGCTAAGGCCGGGACCGCATTCCCCGCTGTGAAGCCGGTGTGTAGCGGCGACTTGAGCTATTTTGAGAACAGCAAAAAAGGCCAGTACGGCTGCAAGCCTTAAGAGCGACGCGGGAGCGGCCCAGAGGCCGTTCACCCGCAGCAGGTCGTGTGATCGTTAATTCGCAGCAGAGGCTGCCAGGGCTGCGGCTTTGGCAGCCTCTTCCGCTTGTCGCAGGGCCGCAGCCGCTGCAGCAGCGGCCGTCAGGGTGGTTTTGCACACAGCGCGCACAACCGGCCGGCCTTCGACAAAGGCCTGCAACTCACCCGACTCCATGGCCACCCAGGCCTCATTAGTCGTCAAGGGTTCGGTCACCACGATCACCTGGCGGTCTTCGGGGCCGTTGAGGTCAGACAAATCGACCGTCACATCCTCATCCTTGAGCTGCACTTCAGGGAACGGGTGTTGCCGCGACACGTAGCACAGCTTGGTGCTGGCATGGGCCCACAGCGCCTGACCGTTGCTGAGCAAAAAGTTGAATGTCCCGTGGCGCGCGATTTGGGGCACCAACTCCGACAGGGTGTTGGTCAACTCTTCGACCGAGGGCACCGTGACATGCGATTTGTTGAGCTCTTGGAGCAGCCAGCAGAATGCCAGTTCGCTGTCGGTGCTGCCCACCGGCTTGAAGCTGCCGTGCAAGGGCGGTTGAAATTCTTTCAGGTCGCCATTGTGGGCAAACACCCAGTAGCGGCCCCAGAGTTCCCGCGTGAAGGGGTGACAGTTCTCGAGGGTCACCGCACCGACGGTGGCTTTGCGCACATGCGCCACCACGTTGTGGCTTTTGATCGGGTAGGACTTGAGCATCTTCGCAATCGGCGAGGTTGCTGCACTTTCCTTATCCACAAAGTGCCGGGCTGCCTTGCCGGGCAGATTGCCTTCGCTTTCAAAGAAAGCGATACCCCAGCCATCGGAATGGTGGTCTGTGCAGCCGCCCCGTTGCGAAAACCCGGTGAAGCTCAGGGTCAGGCTGGCCGGCAAGCGGCTGTTCATTCCTAGCAATTGACACATGGAAACAGTTTACTCTGCAGGATGGGGTTCAGGTGCGTGGTTCAGACCACAGTTTGCCGCCGGTCGACCAGTTTTCGCGCTTCACCTCGGTGATGATGATGTCCACCGCCTCCGGCGAGCAACCCAGCGTTTCCGCGGTGACCCGCGTCACTTCTTCCACCAGCTTTTTCTTTTGCTCCGGGGAGCGGCCTTCAAACATTTCAACGTGGTAGGTGGGCATGGTGTTCTTTCAAAGGGAATAAGGCGCGCAGATTAGACTGCGGGATTCTTATTTTCCTCCGACTCGTCCTTTGCAATTTTTGTTCCCTCCTTCCAGGCATTGGATCGCCCATCGGGTGTTGTGGCTGGTTTTTTTGCTGCACGCCGTGTGGGGTGCGGTGCTCGGCCTGTCGGTCGATGAGGCGCATTACCTGTTGTATGCCGCCCATCCGGCGCTCAGTTACTTCGACCACCCGCCCTTGGTGGGCTGGGTGCAAATGCCTTTGGTGGCGTTGAATGCCCCCGTGGCGGTGTTGCGCCTGGTACCCGGCCTGTGCTGGCTGTTAACCGTCTGGGGTGTACACCGGCTGACCTTGCGGATGTGGGCGGGGCATGCCAAGGCAGACCAGGCGGCCTTGGCTGCGGTTATGGCCTTGGCGCTGGCGCCCTTGTTGCATGTGCTGGGTATCGGTTTGCTGCCCGACACCCTGCTGATGCTGCTGACAGTCGCCCTGATGCACCAGACCTGGACCTTGATGCAGCCCAGTGCCATGCACCGCAGCGCACCGTGGTGGGTGATGGGTGGTTTGCTGGGGCTGGCAGGCTTGGCCAAATACACGGCGGTGTTCACGGCGGTGGCTATTGCGCTGTGTCTTGTGCGAGCCCATGGCTGGCGGCTGTTTCGTGTGCCGGCTTTGTGGGGCGGCATGGCTCTCGCGGCCCTGCTGATCAGCCCGGTCTTGGTGTGGAACGCCCAGAACGGCTGGATATCGTTTGCCTACCAGCTGGCGCATGGCAAAGGCAGCGTATGGCAGGCCGTGCATGTGCTGCGCTTTTTGCTCACCCAAGCGGTGGTGTTTGGGCCTTTGTGGTGGTGGGCGGTGGTCGGGTGGCGCAGCGCGCCTGCGGCCATGCAGAGCCTGGTGGGCCTGTTCGCTGTTCCCTTTGTGATCTTTGCCTACATGGCAGGCGGTGGCACTGCGCTGCCGCATTGGACAGCGCCTGCTTGGGTCGCGCTCGCCCCGTTCGCAGGTATGGGGCTGGCACTGGCTTGGCAAGGGCGTGTGCGCGCGGTGCTGAAAGGTCTGGGCGTGCTGCAGGCGGTGGTCTGCCTGGCCTTGCTGGGCCTGATGGGCAGTGCCGGTTGGCCGCTGGTGCCCCGGAGTGACGCCGCAGTGGCGCCCCAACCCAATCCTTTTGCAGACCTGCATGGCTGGGACGCGGCCGGCGCCCGCGCCAGCGCATTGGCGACCCAACACGGGCTCTCGCGAGTAGCGGTGCAAAACTGGACACTCGCGAGCCGCCTGGGTTGGTACGCGCGGCCACTGCCCGTGTTTGTGCTGGAGGAGGGCGATTCGCAATTCCAGCTGTGGTCCGGCCCGCTGCCCGCAGGCGAAGGTGCGTTGCTGGTGGACTGGTCGCATATGGCCTACGACCCCCCGGTGGGAGCGCATGGATTTGCCACTTGCCAATTGCTCGAAAGCCTGCCGGTGCAGCACATCGGCATGCCATTGGCCCGCTTCCGTTTTTACGATTGCCGCGGCTGGGCGGGCACCACACCGCAGCCGCGCCTTACACTCGCGCCCATTTCCCGGAACTGAACGCCATGTTGTCCACCCCCACAAGCCCTCACGCTCTGGCCAGCCCGGTTGCCCTCCGCAGCTGGTGGTGGCCTTTGGTCATTTTTGTACTCGGCACGCCCTTGTGGTTGCAGACCTGGGAGCCCGCCCTGTTTGTGGCGATCAACCAGTGGTGTGCGCCTCTGGCAGCAGAGTTCTGGACCGGGCTCTCTTTGTTGGGCAATGGATGGGGTTTGCTGGCGGTCACAGCACCTTTGTTGGTGCTGGCCCCGCGTTTGATGCTGGCCTGGCTGTGCGCCGCGCCGTTTGCGGTCTTGTTTGCCCGCACCGGCAAGTTCCTGATTGAGAGCCCGCGCCCGGCCGCAGTGGTCGACAACGCGCAGATGCGGGTGGTCGGCGAGTTGCTGCACAACGTGTCCATGCCCTCCGGGCACACGCTCACCGCTTTCGCGGTGGCCTCTGGCATTTACTA
>JAIXVK010000626.1 GCA_027483085.1 Comamonadaceae bacterium
ATGGGGCACCAGCCGGCGGCCGGCTTTGGTGGCTACATAAAACGGCTCGCTGCGCTCCTTGCGCAGGCGTGCCAGCAGGCGCTCGCTGCGGCCGTCGCCATAGACGTCAGCAGTGTCAAAGAAGTTCACCCCCAGGTCCAGCGCACGGTGCAGGGCGGCCATGGAGTCCTTGTCATCCACCTCGCCCCAGGTGCCCCCAATGGCCCAGGCGCCGAAACTCACTGTAGAAATATTCCAGCCGGTGCGGCCTAGCGGACGGTATTGCACAACGTTTTCCTATCTAATTTGCTATGAATTCAGGAGCCAAATGCGCACATTTGGCGAGCGCTAGCGGCCCATTTGACTCTAAATCTCAAGCCCCTGGCTTGCGACCGGCTTCAAACACCCGTTGCAGCACGCAAAACACAAACAGCAGGGCTCCGATGACGATGCGGGTCCACCACGAGCTCAAGGAGCCGTCGAACATGATCAAGGTCTGGATCACGCCCAGGGTCAGCACCCCGAACAGCGTGCCCACCATGTAGCCCACCCCGCCGCTGAGCAAAGTGCCGCCTATGACCACGGCGGCAATCGCGTCCAGCTCCAGCCCCACCGCGTGCAGGCCATAGCCCGACAGCATGTAGAAGGTGAACACCACCCCGCCCAGCGCTGCGCAAAAGCCGCTCAGGGCATACACCAGCACATTGGTGCGCGCCACCGGCAGGCCCATGAGCACCGCCGAATGCTCGGAGCCGCCTATGGCATACACCGTGCGGCCGAACTCGGTGCCGTGCGCCACAAACACCGCAACAGCCAGCACCACCAGCGCCAGCACCGCGCTGATGGACACCATGGGACCGCCCGACCATAGGTGCAGCCGGGTTTGCGCCAGCACGGTGTAGGCCTCGTCGGTGATGCTGATGGAATCGATACTGATCAGGTAGCACAGGCCCCGCGCCAGGAACATGCCCGCCAGCGTGACGATGAAGGGCTGTAGCCGGAAGCGCTGGATCAACCAGCCCATAAAGGCGCCAAACAGCGTGCCCATGCACAGCACCAGCGGAATGGCGACCATCAGGTCCCAATGCAGGTGTTGCACCAGTTTGGCCAGCACGATGGTGCTCAGTGCCACCACCGAGCCCACCGACAGATCGATACCGCCGGACAGGATGACGAAGGTCATGCCCACGGCCACGATGACCAGGAAGGCGTTGTCGATCAACAGGTTCAGGAACACCTGGGGCGACAGAAAGCCGGTGTACGACACCGCCCCGAACACCGACATGGCAGCGAACAGCGAGATGGTGGCCGCCAGGGGAATGTATTTGCTCTGGAGTTTCATGCGTGGCTCCCGGCAGCGGGGCGCACCACCCAGCCGCGCACGGCGCGGCGGAACTCTGCCGACTGCATCAGCATGACCACAAACACCACGGCTGCCTTAACCACGAGGTTGATCTCGGGCGGCACGCCGATGGAATAGATGGTCGATGTCAGCGTCTGGATGATCAGCGCGCCAATCATGCTGCCCGCCAGCGTGAAGCGCCCGCCGGTGAGCAAGGTGCCACCCAGCGTGACCGCGAGAATGGCGTCCAGCTCCAGCAGGTTGCCGGCGTTGTTACCGTCCGCACTCTTGACGTTGGAGCTGATGATCAGGCCGGCGATGCCCGCCGTCAGCCCGCAAAAGGCGTACACACAAATGCTGATGAGTCGCTCCCGCACGCCGGCCACACGGGCCGCTGCGGGGTTGATGCCGATAGCCTGAATGAACAAGCCCAGCGCAGTGCGCGTGACCGCCAGATGCATCAGCAGATAGACAAAGCCCGCGATGAACAGAGCAAACGGCAAGCCCCACAAATAGCCACTGCCGATATAGAAATACGGCGGGTAGTAAACCGTGACGATCTGTCCGTCCGTGAGCAACTGCGCCACACCCCGGCCCGCCACCATCAGGATCAGCGTGGCAATGATGGGCTGCAGGCCGATCTTGGCCACCAGCACCCCGTTCCACAGCCCGCAAGCCAGCGCGGTGAGCAGGGCACACACGATAGCCAGCCACATGGGAAAGCGGCTCACATGCTGGGCCACACCGTCGGTGATGACCAGCTTGCCGCCCACCATCAAGGCCGCTACGGCCGCACTGATGGCCACGGTGGCGCCCACCGAGATATCAATGCCGCGCGTGGCAATCACCAGCGTCATGCCTAGAGACACTAGCATCAGCGGCGCTGCGCGGTTCAGGATGTCGATGACACTGCCGTACAGGTGGCCATCGCGCCACTGCAGCATCCAGAAACCGGGGTTGAGGCTGGCGTTGACCATCAGGATCAGAACCAGCGTGACCACCGGCCACAGCAAAGGGTGCGCTTGCACCCGCTTCACAAGGGAAGGTGCGTTCGCCATGTTCATGCCTGCCCCGCAATCATGGCGTAAACCGCCTGGTCATTCGTGCCGGCAGGCAGCTCGCCCACCTTGGCGCGGTCGCGCAGCACCACGATGCGGTCGGAGACGCGCACCACCTCTTCCATCTCGGAGGAGATGAACAGCACCGCCATCCCCTGTTTGGCCAGTGCCAGTATCTCGTTCATGATTTCCTGCTTGGCGGCGATGTCGATGCCGCGGGTGGGTTCGTCCAATATCAACAGGCTGGGTTGGGTGGCCAGCCAGCGGGCCAAGACGGCTTTTTGCTGGTTGCCGCCTGAGAGCTGCACTATGGGCGTGTCCACATCGGCGGTCTTGATGCCCAGGGCTTTGACATAACCCTCGGCCAGCGTGGTTTGTTGCACCCGCCCTATGGCAGGCCACAGGCCTTGGCGGGCCTGCAAGGCCAGCACGATGTTTTCCCGCACCGAGAGCTCGGCGATGATGCCCTCGGACTTGCGGTCTTCCGGGCACAGGCCCAGCCCCAGCTGGATGGCGGTGACGGGCGAGTCCATGCGCACCGTTTTGCCGTCCAGCGTGATTTCCCCCGCATCGCTGCGGTCCAGACCAAACAGCAGGCGCGCCAGCTCGG
>JAIXVK010000165.1 GCA_027483085.1 Comamonadaceae bacterium
ACCGAGAGCTCGGCGATGATGCCCTCGGACTTGCGGTCTTCCGGGCACAGGCCCAGCCCCAGCTGGATGGCGGTGACGGGCGAGTCCATGCGCACCGTTTTTCCGTCCAGCGTGATCTCGCCGGCATCGCTGCGGTCCAGCCCGAAGAGCAGGCGCGCCAGCTCGGTGCGCCCCGAGCCCAGCAGCCCGCCCAGGCCCACCACCTCGCCCCGGCGGATGCCGAGGTCCATGGCTTTGACATGGCCACGGCGGTTGAGCGCTTTGGTTTGCAGCCACTCAGGGGCTTGTGCGCGGCTTGCGTCATTGGCAGCGTCTGCGCTGGAGGCTGCGGCGAGCTCGCGCCCCACCATGGCGGCAATCAGGGCGTTGTGGCCCAGCTCCGCCGCGGGGTACTCACCGACCAGCTCGCCGTTGCGCAAGACGGTAATGCGGTCGCACAGCGCATACACCTGGTCCAGAAAGTGGGTCACAAACAGGATGGCCATGCCCTGGTCGCGTAACTGGCGCAGCACGACATACAGGCGCTCTACTTCTTCATCGTCCAGGCTGGAGGTGGGTTCATCGAGGATCAGCACCTGGGCCGAAATGCTCAGCCCCCGGGCGATGGCCACCATTTGCTGCACTGCGACCGAGTAGCTGGCCAGCGTCTGGGTGACATCGATGTCCAGGTTCAGGCGGGCCAGCAGGGTGCGCGCATCGCGGTGCATGGCGGGCCAGTCAATGGCCCATGCACCGGCGAGCCCCTTGCGCGGGTAGCGGCCCGCAAATATGTTTTCAGCCACCGACAAGTTGGCACACAAGTTGACCTCTTGGTAGACCGTGCTGATGCCCAGGCGCTGGGCGTCCAGCGTGGAGGTGGCTCGTATCGAGCTGCCATTGAGCCGCATGTCGCCTTCATCGGCCTGGTAAACGCCGGTGAGCACTTTGATCAGGGTGGATTTGCCCGCGCCGTTCTGGCCCATCAGCGCATGGACTTCACCGGCATACAGCCGCAGTCCCACGCCCGAGAGCGCCCGCACGGGGCCGAACTGCTTGGCAATGCCGGAGAGCTCCAGCACCGGTGCCACAGCCTGCGCCGTTGGTGGTGTGTGTGTCATGTTCTACGTGAAAAAAAGGCCTGCAGCCGAAACCGCAGGCCAAAACGAATGACCGAAGCTAACTAACAGGAGATCAGGGAGATCAGTACTGGCGGCTGGGGAACTCTTTGGCCGCGGTTTCCATGGGGTACACACCGTCTTTGCCGATGATGCGGCGCGCCACGGTTTTGCCGGCCACGATGTCTTTGGCGGTAGCCATGACCAGCGGGCCGAGCAGCGGGCTGCATTCCACGCTGACGTTCAACTTGCCTGCAATCATGGCTTCAAAGGCACCCTTCACACCGTCCACCGAGATCACCAAGATGTCCTTGGCGGGCTTGAGGCCGGCCTCCTCGATGGCCTGGATGGCGCCGATCGCCATGTCGTCGTTGTGCGCGTAAAGCACATTGATCTTCTTGCCCTCTGCCTTCAGGAAGGCTTCCATGACTTCCTTGCCCTTGGCGCGGGTGAAGTCACCGGTTTGCGAGCGGATGATCTTGATGTTGGAGTTGCCCTTGATGGCCGTCTCAAAACCCTTCTTGCGGTCGATGGCGGGGGCAGAACCCACGGTGCCTTGCAGCTCCACCACATTGATATCGCCCTTCATGGTCTTGGCGCGGTCGGCCAGCCATTGGCCCGCCATCTCACCTTGCTTCACAAAGTCAAAGCCGATGTGCGTGGCGTACAGGGAGGTGTCTTTGGAGTCCACCGAACGGTCCATCAAGATCAACGGAATCTTGGCGTCCTTGATTTCCTTCAGCACGGTGTCCCAACCAGACTCCACCACCGGAGTCAGAGCGATCACGTCCACCTTTTGGGCAATGAAGGAGCGCAAGGCCTTGATCTGGTTTTCTTGCTTCTGCTGCGCATCCGAGAACTTGAGTTCGATGCCGGCGGCTGCGGCTGCGGATTTCATGGAGTTGGTGTTGGCGGTGCGCCATTCACTTTCTGCACCGATCTGGCTGAAGCCCACCACGATCTTCTTTTGCGCAAAAGCGCTCAGGGGCACAGCGGCGGTGATCGATGCAGCGAGGGCGGATGCCAATACGGTCCGACGGTTGTTGTTCATGATGTCTCCTCTTTCCTTGTAGATGCGGGAAATCGATTTCAAAGCAGCCTCCCGCGTTTGACTACTGGGCCTCCCTTGTCAACCAGGCAACGTTTTCAAAGCGGCCCAGATCGGGAGGAGTGAGTGTCATCATAGGATTCAAAAAGATATCAATCTAATAGATATTTAGATCTTTCAGATATCAATCGAATGATTCAGGTTTACCCTAAATTATTGTTTTTAAAGGACTTAGTGATTTAGTTTTCCCAGTAGACTAAGTGTGGTCACTTGTTTTATTCATTGCAATATTGCAATGTCACAAGTCTGAATTGTGATTTTCTTTTCGGCGTCTGCGGGACTAGCATGCGCCAGCCCTGCCCCTCGGCACGCCATCGAACCAGCTCCACTACCCCCTTTCGCCATGACCTCTCTTTCTGCACCCTCCCACCCGATCCATTGGCTGCAACACGGGGGGCAGCGCTTGGGCCTGATTCCGGGTTTGGGCGGTAGCGTGGCCGCCTGGCAACGCGACGCGGGGCAGGGCTTGGTAGACATCTGGCGCCCCTGGGCCGGTGCCGCGGACTTGTACACGACGGCGTCCTTCCCCCTGGTGCCCTGGTCCAACCGCATCGGGCAAGGTGGTTTCAGCCATGACGGCACCCACCACCCCATGCTTCCCAACCGGGCGGGCGAGCCCTACCCCATCCACGGCGATGGCTGGCTGCAGCCCTGGGTGATCCGCCAGCCCCGCCACGACACGCTGGAGCTGCACCTCGAATCCAGCCGCTTTGATGGCAACCCCTATCACTACCGCGCCCTGCAACGTTTTGTGCTGCGGGATGACGGCATGGACCAGCTGCTGGAAGTCACCCATCTGGGCCCGGGCAGCCTACCCTACGGTCTGGGGCAGCACCCGGCTTTTGTGCGCACCCCCCACGCTCGCTTGCACGCACAGGTAGAAGGCGTTTGGCTCAGCGGCGCAGATCCCATGCCCACCGGATTCACCACCCTATTCCCGGCTGGATGGGATCCGCGAAGCGGCATGGAGGTGAGTGGCAGCCTGATTGACAACGCCTATGCCGGCTGGAGCGGCCAGGCGCATATGGACTGGCCGGAACATGCGCTACGCCTGCACATGCGCGACCCAGCTGTCGTGGCCGGTGGCCAGAACGATGGGTTTTGCCTGCTCTACCGCCCGGCTGAAGGGCCTCACTTTTGCTTTGAGCCAGTCACCCACCCGATTGACGCGTTCCACATGGAAGGCCGCCCGGGGTTGCAGGTGCTGGAGACCGGCAAGACCTTGCGCCAAGCCGTCGAGTGGCGGTTTGAGTCACTGAGCCAATAGCGCCAGCTGCTATACAAAATATAGCAGGCAGCGCAATTACTGCCTGCGCTAGCGGCTATTTAAGCCATCAAAGCAGGTGGACAGCACCAAGTCGATGATTTGTTCGTCGGTGTGTTGGCCGCCCATGCGCAAGAACTCCAGCACCGGGTCACAGGCGCGGGCGTACAGGGTGTAGAGCACGGCAATAGCCGGCAGCGCAGGGTTGATCGAGCCTTGGGCTTGTGCGGCCTCGATCCAGCCGCCCACGCGGTCGCTCACGTCCATCAAGCCATCCATATAGGCTTTGTGGCTCATCAGCGTGGCGCGCAAGGTGGAGTTCTGGCTGGGAAGCGAAGGCATCTCGCCAGCCAGCTTCAACAGCATGGTCCAGCGCACCACCCCACGCAACTTCTGCAAGGGCGACATGTCGTCGGGCAAAGAATTCAAAAACGCCTGTGCCTGGCCCATCAAGTGCGCCATGGCGGCGGCAGCCAGGTCTTCTTTGCTAGGAAAGTGCTTGTACAGGCTGGCCTTGGCAATGCCCACACTGGCAGCCACCTCGTCCACGGTCATGGCTTCAAAGCCTTTTTCTGCCAGCAGCAGGTTGACGGAGCGGATGATCGCGTCCTCCCGTGCTTGCAGCATTTGCTTCTTGAAGGACACTTTGACAGGCGCTTTGGGCGCGTCAGAAACAGGCATATCGGTCATGCTGTCTATTTTATGGCCCTCCACGTCGCAAAGTAGAGGCAGAGGTCAATTTATGACTACTTGGTTTTCTCGGTCAATTGCCGGTTGGCGGCCTCGGTTAAGGCGTGGGTCAGCCGGTCGATCACCTCAGAGTCCAGGTTCCAGCAGTGCCAGTACAAATTGACCGGTAGGCTCAAGCTGGGCGCCAGATTCACCAGGCGCCCACTCTCGAGCAGCCCCCGCACCAGCAACTCGGGCACGATGCTCGCACCCCAGCCGGCCAGCACCGCGCGCACCTGCCCCTCGGAGCTGGGCACAAAGCGCTGACTCAGGGACACCCGGCGCAGGTTGAGTGCCCGGCTCACAAATTCAGTGGGCAAGTCGTCTTTGCGGTTGAAGGCTACAAAAGGGATGCTGCGGAAGTTGTGCGGAGTCAGGCCCTGGGGGCAGTGCGCCTGGGCGTATTCGGCACTGGCCACCGCCACATATTGCATGGCGCCCAGCGACTGCACCTTGCAACCGCGCAGCGCCTGCTTGAGGGTGGTCACACAGCCCAGCACCTGGCCTTCACGTAACCATTCGTGGGTGAAATCCTGGTCGTCGGTGATGATTTCCAGCGGCAATCCCGCGTGCACCAGCGGGTCCAGCGCGGGCAGGGCCCAGGTGGCGATGCTGTCCGCATTCACCGCGATCGAGATGCGCTCATCCTCGCGCACCGCACCGGTACTGGGTGCGAGGTCTTTGAGGTCGGTCTCCAAGTCGGCACGCAGCAAGCGCATCTGCACCGCGTGCTTAATCAGCAAGCGCCCGGCCGAAGTCGCCTTCACTGGCCGGCTGCGCACTAGCAGCACGGTGCCGACCTGCGCCTCCAGTGCGCGCAGGCGCTGCGAGACGGCGGATTGGGTGATGGACAGGCGCACCGCAGCGCGTTCAAAGCCGCCTTCTTCCACGATGGCGGCAAGGCATTCCAGGGCGTCCGAGTCGAAAGTACGCATGGTGTGATCTTATTAATGCTGCTAATGTTTTCGCAATCCAGTTAATTTTACTTTTACTCGGCTTCCGCTTGCCTGACACTGCGCGGATGAAAATTATTGTTCTCGGCGCAGGCACCATCGGCATTTGCACAGCGTGGCATTTGCTGGAACTCGGCCACGAAGTCACGGTGGTCGAGCGTCAAGCCGACGCCGCCCTGGAAACCAGTTTCGCCAATGGCGCGCAAATCTCGGTGAGCTACTGCGAACCCTGGGCCAACAAAGAGGCGCCGCTCAAGGCCCTGAAGTGGATGCTCAGCAAAGAGGCGCCGCTCCTGTTCCGCCCCCAGAACCCCTTCGGCCCCGGCCTGCACCAATACAGCTGGGGCTTGCAGTTTTTGGCGAACTGCAACGACGCTGCATTTGAGCGCAATGTGCAGCAGCTCGTCGCTTTGGGCGCTTACAGCCACGCCGCTTTGAAGGATGTGGTTGCCAGCACCGGCATTCAGTACAACCGCCTGGAGCGCGGCATTGCGCACTACTACTGCGACCAGAAGTCGTTTGACACCGCCGGCGACGCCGCTGCGCTGATGCGCAAGTACGGCGTGAACCGCCAGGTCATCAGCAAAGAAGAGTTTTTGAAGATCGAGCCGGCCTACCGCCAGTTCGCGCACCAGATCGTGGGCGGCACCATCACCCCCAGCGATGAATCCGGCGACTGCAAGGTGTTCACCCAGGAGCTGGCCAAGCTGTGCGCCGCCCGTGGTGCCGAGTTCTTGTACGAGTACAGCGTGGAGCAGCTCAATACCGAGGGCGGCGCTATCAAATCAGTAGCTGTCCGCGCACTGTCCTCGGGCGCCAAAGGCCAAACTGTGCCCGGATCGTTCAAGGTGCTCAAAGCGGACCATGTGGTGGTGGCCACTGGCTCGTACACCGCGCCGCTCTTGCGCACCGTGGGTGTGAACCTGCCGATTTACCCCGGCAAGGGCTACAGCGCCACCTTCAAGA
>JAIXVK010000121.1 GCA_027483085.1 Comamonadaceae bacterium
AAACTCCAGCTTGTCCGAGTGCGCCATCATGCGGGTCTCCAGCCCCCGCATGACGTCTTGCGCCTCCCCCTTCAGAAAGCGCTCGGCATTTGCCACATCCTGCGCATAGTCCAGCGGCTTAATATGGCCGACACACGGTCCTGAGCAGCGCTTGATCTGGTACAGCAAACAAGGGCGGGTGCGGTTGGCAAATATCGAGTCTTCACAGGTGCGCAAGCGGAACACCTTTTGCATCAACAGAATGGCCTCTTTGACAGCCCACGCGCTGGGGTACGGGCCAAAGTAACGGTGCTTTTTCTCGACCGCTCCCCGGTAATACGAGACCCGCGCAAATTCCACCGGTTGAGGAGCTCGTGCGGCCACCGGGGGCTCGGCTGGCGCCAGTTTTTTGGGCACGGGAGGCGTACCCGTCATCTTCAAATAGGGGTAGCTCTTGTCATCCCTGAACAGAATGTTGTACTTGGGGTTCAGGGTTTTGATGAGGTTGTTTTCCAGCAGCAGGGCTTCCGCTTCTGAGCGGACCACCGTGGTCTCCATGCGCACAATCTTGCTGACCATGTGCCCGATACGGGTGCCGCCATGGTTCTTCTGAAAATAGCTGCTCACCCGCTTCTTTAAGCTGATGGCTTTGCCGACATACAAGACTTGGCCATCCGCATCAAAATAACGATAAACGCCGGGCAAAGACGGCAATGCCGCCACTTCACGCAGTAGCTCTTCAGGATGGGTATCACTCATGGGGCGCTATTGTCCGCCCAGTGGCGCCCCTTGTGCACAATCGGGCGCATGTCCCTAGTCACCTCTACACCGACCTCCCGCCACGACTCCGCACAACCATGGCAATGGGATGTGTTCTGCCGCGTGATCGATAACTTCGGCGACATCGGCGTGTGCTGGCGCTTGTGCGCAGACCTCGCGAGCCGGGGTCACTGCGTCCGTTTGTGGGCGGACGATAGCAGCCCATTGACCTGGATGGCTCCCGGTGCACGCGAGGGCCTCTGGCCAGGCGTTCAAGTACTGGACTGGGCACAGTCCCAAGACGCTGCCTTTGTCGCGCAACTGCCTGCCGCGAGCGTGTGGGTTGAGGGATTCGGATGCGAAATCGCTCCTGAATTCATAGCATCATATGCAATTTCTATCAGCGCTAGCGCCTCAGAAAGCATCAAAAACCCGGTGTGGATCAACCTCGAATACCTGTCCGCAGAGAGTTATGTAGAGCGTTGTCACGCCCTGCCCTCGCCGGTGATGCAGGGGCCCGCCAAAGGTTGGACCAAACATTTTTACTACCCCGGCTTTACCGCAGGCACGGGCGGCTTGCTGCGGGAATCCAAACTGCTGGCAGCCGCAGCGCAATGGGACCACACAAAGCGCCCTGACTGGCTGCGCAGCCATGGAGTGACTTGGCAAGGCGAGCGGCTGATCAGCCTGTTTTGCTACGAGCCCGAGGGCTTGAGTGCCGCACTCGCACATTGGATGCGCGGCCCCGAGCAGACGCTGCTGTTGGTTACCCCGGGCCGTGCTGCCCGGGCCCTGCGAGCGGCATGGAGCACTGCCATAGAGGCTTCTGGTGTCCCTGAGGGTGAAAGCAAACTGCGTCTCCACCACCTTCCCGCGCTGACGCAGGCCGAGTTTGATGAGCTGCTGCGCAGCTGCGATGTCAACCTGGTTCGGGGGGAAGACTCGCTGGTGCGCGCACTTTGGGCCGGCAAGCCGTTCCTGTGGCACATCTACCCCCAAGACGACGGGGCACACCTCGACAAGCTCAACGCTTTCCTCGACTGCCTGCGAGTCCCCGCCGGCCTAAGGACGCTCTTTGCCGCTTGGAATGGCCTCCCCTTGCCAAGTGGCGCCGAAAACACGCCCATAGACTGGGCTCTGCTGCACGCCGAAGAATCTCGCATGGCAGCGCACGACTGGCGCCTTCAGCTGGCTGCTCAAGAGGACCTGGTCACAGCGCTGGTCAATTTCGTGGAGAAAAAGCGATAAAATACGAGGCTTTGCTGAATTTGCCGCCCGAGTTTTGGGGCGATTCATGCCCCGCCGCAGACTGCGGCCTACAGTCGCACTTAGTGACACTCGCTCAAGCAACCCTATGAAAATCGCACAAGAAATCCGCGCCGGCAACGTGATCATGCACGGCAAAGACCCCATGGTCGTCCTGAAGACCGAATACAGCCGCGGCGGCCGCAACTCTGCCACCGTGCGCATGAAGCTCAAGAGCCTGATCGCCAACTTCGGTACCGAAGTCGTGTTCAAGGCCGACGACAAGATGGACCAGATCATCTTGGACAAGAAGGATTGCACTTACTCCTACTTCGCTGATCCCCTGTATGTCTGGATGGACGCTGACTACAACCAGTACGAAGTGGAATCGGAAAACATGGGCGATGCCCTGAACTACCTCGAAGACGGCATGACCGCTGAAGTGGTGTTCTACGAAGGCAAGGCCATTTCTGTCGAATTGCCCACCAGCGTGGTGCGCGAAATCACCTGGACTGAGCCTGCAGTCAAGGGCGACACATCCGGCAAGGTGCTCAAGCCCGCCAAGATTGCAACCGGCTTCGAAATCGGCGTGCCAATTTTTGTGGCTCAAAACGACAAGGTCGAAATCGACACCCGCACCGGCGAATACCGTAAGCGCGTTTAATCCACGCGGTGCACAGGCCTTACCGGGCCTGCTCAAAAAAGCTCCTTCGGGAGCTTTTTTTATGGCTGCGAATAAGCCGCAAAAAACGGCACGTCTCTTGCCTTCAGAGTGCCACGAAACTGCCGCACAATGAAGCCATGGAAAACACGCAAAACCTAAACGAAAGCCGTATCGCCAACGCCTGGGCGGACCTGCAAAACCACTCTGACCAGGGTGGTGCCCTCGATCAGGACGCCTACCGCCTGGCCTTCGCCGATCCCGAATTCCTGCTACGCCGCGAGACCCGTGGCATCCGCATCCAGCTCGAGATGCTCAAGCCCGACCTCGACCAAGCCGCACAGGGTGTGGACAACACCGTGGTGGTCTTTGGCAGCGCGCGCTTCCCGTCACCCGAAGATGCCGAGGCGTTTGCACAAGCCGCCGAACTGTCGGGGGACGCCCAACAAATCGCGGTGGCCAAGCGCCACTTGCGCAACGCCAAGCACTACGACAACGCACGTTTGTTTGCCCGCTTGGTAGCCGGACACAGCGCCCGCAAACCCAAAGACCAGCGCTTGTTCATTTGCACCGGCGGTGGCCCCGGCATCATGGAGGCGGCGAACCGCGGCGCCCACGAAATGGGTGCCCTCACCCCCGGTCTGAACATTACCCTGCCGCATGAGCAGAGGGCCAACCCCTACGTGACGCCGTCCTTGAGCTTCAAGTTTCACTACTTCGCCACCCGCAAGATGCACTTCATGATGCGGGCCAAAGCGCTGGTAGCGTTTCCTGGCGGCTTCGGCACACTGGACGAGTTGTTTGAAGTCATCACCCTGGTGCAAACCAAGAAGGCCAAGCCGGTGCCCATCATCCTGTTCGGCACCGACTACTGGAAGCGCCTGATCAACATGGATGTGCTGGTGGAAGAAGGCGCCATCTCGCCCGAAGACCTGAACCTGCTCCACTACACCGATGACCCGCAAGACGCTTGGGACGTGATCCGTAACTTCTACGGACTTCCGGTGTGAGGCCCCACACGCAGCCCCCACGCTGCGTGTGAACCCAGCCCCACCAAGGCACCCACGGTCCAGAACACCACCGACACCCCCACCACTACGCCGGCGGTGCCAAAAAGCATAGGCATGAGCACACTGGAAAGGTTGATGGTCATTAGCCGCAAGGCAATTGCCTGTCCGTGCAAGGCATGGGGCGTGATCTGGTGGAGCATGCTCATGATCATCGGTTGCACCGTGCCCAGCGCCAGCCCCAGCAATACCGAGCACACGCCCATCGCCCAAGCGCTGGGCATCAAAGGGTAGACCGCAAACAACACAGCGGTCACCACCATGGCCGCGGTAACCACGGCCCACTCGCGCAACCGGGCCGCCAACATGGGCAAGAAAACCCGCACCACCGCAGCCGCCACCGCAAAAGCCCCCAGAATGGTGCCGATCACAGAGGCGCTGTAGCCCCGTTCATGGCCGAGCACCGGCACCACAAAGGTGTGCACATCCCAGCAGCTGGAGAGCAACCAATTCACCA
>JAIXVK010000245.1 GCA_027483085.1 Comamonadaceae bacterium
ACCTGCCCCGTAATACCAAGCCGAGTGGCAATCCGCACTGGTTTACTGATGCAGGCATCGGCCACCATATCGGCCGCTTGCTCGGGCGAGAGGGTGGGCACATTGTTGTAAATACCGGTGGGGGCAATCATCGGGGTGCGCACCAAAGGCATATTGATCGTGGTGAAACTGATACCTTGATCCGCAAATTCGCTGGATGCGCAACGTGTCCAGGCATCCAGCGCGGCCTTGGAGGCCACATAAGCACTGAATCGCGGGGCATTGGTCAGCACGCCAATGGAGCTGATATTGACCACATGTCCTTTTCTCTTGGCCACCATACCCGGCAATAACCCCATAGTGACCCGCAAGCAACCAAAATAATTCAATTGCATGGTGCGCTCGTAGTCGTGGAAACGGTCATAACTCGACTCGATGGCGCGGCGGATGGAGCGACCCGCGTTATTGATCAAAAAGTCCACGCCTCCATGGTTTTCAATCAACAAGGCCACGAAACGGTCGCAATCGGCCATATCGGCAATATCTGCAGGGTAGGCCACAAAGCTATAGCCCTTGGCCTTGGCTTCCTTGCAGGCTTCCTCCAATTTGTCCACGTCGCGGCCGCAGATGATGGTCGTGGCACCGGCCTCCGCAAACTTGTGGGCTGCAGCCAGTCCGATACCGGATGACCCTCCGGTGATCAACACTACTTTGCCCCCCACAGTGCCTCGCAAGGTGCGGTCAATGTGCAAATCGGGGTCGAGGTGGCGCTCCCAGTAGTCCCACAGCCTCCACGCATAGTCCTTAAGATTCGGACACTCAACGCCTGTCCCCTTGAGCATTGCCAACGCCCCCCGGCAATCAAAGCGGGTCGGGTAGTTGATGAAGGTCATCATGTCTTCGGGCAGGCTCAGGTCCTTCATGATGGCACTGCGCACCCGCCGCACCGGTGCTAGCGCCATCAGGCTTTTGGTCACGCTACGCGGAATAAAACCCAGTAGGGCAGCGTTCACGAATATGTTCATCTTCGGCGCATGTGCGGCCTTGCTGAAAATATCCAGGACATCGCCGACCCGGTAGCCCACGGGATCTACCAAGTGGTAACACTGCTTGGCGATACCTTGTTTGTGGCTGATCGCGTTCAGCGCATCGACCACAAAATCGACCGGAACAATGTTGACCCGCCCCCCTTCCAGGCCGATGGATGGCATCCATGGCGGGAGCAACTGGCGCATGCGCTGAATCAGCTTGAAGAAGTAATACGGACCATCGATCTTGTCCATCTCGCCGGTAGTGCTGTCGCCGACCACCATGGCGGGGCGGTACACCGACCAGGGCACCTTGCATTCTTTGCGCACGATTTTTTCACTCTCGTGCTTGGTCATAAAGTAGGGATGGTCGTAGTTCTCCGCTTCTTCAAACATATCCTCGCGGAATACGCCTTCGTACAGACCCGCGGCAGCAATCGAAGACACATGGTGGAAATGACCCGCATCAATGGCTTTGGCGAACTCCACCGTGTTTCGCGTGCCGTCTACATTCACCGCGATCTGAGATTCCTCATCAGCCTCCAAGTCATAAACCGCGGCCAAATGGTAGAAGTGATCCACCTGCCCTTTCAGGGTTTTGACGGTCTCTGCAGATACTCCGAGTTTTTTTCCTTTGAGATCGCCAAAAACAGGAACGGCCCGCCCTTGGGACTTGGTGTCCGTCAGCCCCCAATACTCCCGCAACCCCGCTACCTTTTCTTCACTTTCTTGCCGGATCAGGAAATGCACCGTAGCGCCTTTGCGCTGCAACAACTTCTTGACCAGACGTTTTCCAATGAATCCTGTAGCTCCCGTGACGAAATACCGCATACATGCTCCTGTTAATCAATTTATTCTGACGGACTTTGGGCTCGCGGATTTCATCGTTAACCCGACTAACCCGCCGGCTCCAATACTGCAGGCAATACGGTTGCGAACGACCGTGCTTCTTAGTGGAAGCCATCTACACACCCGCGGGTTCAGCGCTTAGAGTCATTCCCACGCAAGTGGAGACACCCACCCTTGCTGCACGTCACACTCAAAAGAGGAGCTCTCATGGTCAAGAAAATTCAGAAAAACAAACCCGCCCCTGCCGCCGGCAGCCCCTTGTCGGCATCCGTCAAGGACTCTGCACAACAGATCTGGCAAGCCGGCCTCGGGGCATTCACCCGCGCCCAAGCAGAGGGAAGCAAAGCATTCGAAGCCCTGGTAAAAGAAGGCGTCAGTATCCAGCGCAAAACCCAAGCTGCGGCGGAAGACAAAATCAACGAAGCCACGGCAAAAATGTCCACCATGGCCACCGATATCAGTAGCAAGGCAACCGGACAGTGGGACAAACTGGAAAATATTTTTGAAGAGCGCGTGGCCAAAGCGCTCCACAAACTCGGCGTCCCGTCTGCCAAAGAAGTGACATCGCTTATCGAGCGCATTGATGCACTGAACCATGCGGTTCAACAGCTGTCCGCGCAATCCAAGTCATCCACAGGCAAAGCTGCGAGCAGCTCACCGGCAACACCACTGAAGAAAAAGGCGGCT